>JBBPYO010000372.1:0-6684 GCA_038199845.1 Flavobacteriales bacterium | reverse complement strand
TTTCTAAGACCCAATGCCTCTAATGTCCTTTTCTGGTTTTTAGAGCGTTTTATAGCACTTTTAACCTTTGTTACTTTTATTTTTGCCATGATCTATAATTATTACCCGTTGAACACTTTATCAATGGAAATACCGCGTTGCTTAGCGATGGTCTCCGCATTACGTAATTGTAAGAGGGCGTCAAAGGTAGCCTTTACAACGTTATGAGGATTAGATGATCCTTGATTTTTTGATAATACATCATGTACACCCACTGCCTCTAATACAGAACGAATAGCACCACCGGCTATTACACCTGTACCAGCCGCTGCTGGCATTAATAAAACACGTGCACCACCGTATTTCCCTTTCTGTTCGTGAGGAATACTACCTTTTTCCAACGGGATACGTACAAGGTTCTTTTTAGCATCATCTACTGCTTTGGCAATAGCGCTGGCAACATCCTTAGATTTACCAAGCCCTTGACCTACCACACCCTGCTCATCACCTACAACCACTATGGCAGAAAAACCGAAGGCTCTACCACCCTTAGTAACTTTAGTTACACGTTGCACACCTACCAGACGATCTTTAAGATCTAATCCACTTGGCTTAACAAGTTCTACGTTTTTATAATCTTGATACATAATATTTTAGAATTTTAGTCCGCCCTCTCGAGCTCCTTCTGCTAATTGTTTTACTCTACCATGATATAGATACCCGCCCCTATCAAAGGAAACAGTTTCCACTCCGGCCTTAACCGCCATTTCTGCAATAGCTTTACCTACTAATTTAGCCATTTCCTCTTTGTTTTCCGCTTTAGCGGAAACTATTGCCTCGTCCCTTGAGGACGCTGCACTAAGAGTTTTACCTGAAACATCATCTATAACTTGAGCATAGATCTCCTTATTGCTTCGATAAACAGAAAGTCTGGGACGTTCTGCGGTTCCAGTGAGTGACTTGCGTATCCTACCACGAATCTTTCTTCTACGCGCTTCTTTTGAAAATGCCATACTGTTATATAATTATGCAGATTTACCTGCTTTTCTTCTAATTTGTTCACCTTGAAAACGTATACCTTTTCCTTTATAAGGTTCTGGCTTACGGAAAGCTCGTATTTTTGCGGCAACTTGCCCTACAAGCTGTTTATCATGAGAAGTAAGAATCACCATTGGGTTTTTTCCTTTCTCGGATACTGATTCAACCTTAACTTCAGGTGCAATTTCAATAACAATGTTATGTGAAAAACCTAATGCAAGCTCTAGCTTCTGTCCTTGGGCACTGGCGCGATAACCTACACCAACAAGTTCAAGCTTTTTTGTATAACCTCCTGATACGCCTTCGATCATATTAGCAATCAATGCTCGGTATAAACCGTGCTTGGCTCTATCTTCTTTCCGATCTGTGGGTCTTTCTAACTTAATTTTACCTTCTTCAACTTTAATTGTGATGGTTGAATATTCTTGTTTAAGTTCACCCAGTTTTCCCTTTACAGTAACAATATCGTTACTTACATCTACAGTAACTCCGTCTGGTACTGTAATTGGGTTTCTACCTATTCTTGACATGGTTTTGCTTTTTAGCTGTTCTTAGTAAACGTAACAAAGTACTTCACCACCTACATTTTCGTTTTGCGCCTGTTTTCCGGTCATAACACCTTTTGAGGTGGAAATAATGGAAATACCTAATCCATTTAGAATTCTGGGAACTTCTGATGATCCCACGTATTTCCGTAGACCTGGCGTACTAATACGCTGAATCTTTTTAATGACGGAGCCTTTAGTCTCTTTATCGTACTTCAAGGCAATTTTAATACTGCCTTGAGCGGTTTTATCCTCAAATTTGTAACTTAGGATATACCCTTGATCAAACAAAATTTTTGTGATTTCCTTCTTCAGGTTTGAAGCAGGAATCTCTACCACTCTGTGGTTTGCAGCAGAAGCATTTCTAATCCTTGTCAGAAAGTCTGCAATAGTATCTGTATACATAAATATTGAATTGTGATTTTGGTTTTCAGCATTCAAAATAGAACACTAAACCTAAAATCAATTAACTTTTATTACGAGTATTACCAGCTGGCCTTTTTTACTCCAGGGATTAAACCTTGATTGGCCATTTCCCTAAACATAACGCGCGAAACTCCGAAAGTTCTCATATATCCACGAGGACGTCCAGTAATTTTACAACGATTATGCTGACGTACCGGTGAAGCATTCTTGGGAAGCTTTTGCAATCCCTCAAAATCTCCAGCCTCTTTCAAGGCTTTACGTTTATCTGCATATTTGGCCACCATTCTTTCTCGCTTGCGCTCACGGGCCTTCATTGATTCTTTTGCCATAATTAGTTCTTTTTAAAGGGCATTCCCAGTTGAGTAAGCAATGATTTTGCTTCCTTATCTGTTTCTGCCGATGTTTCAAAGGTTATATTCATACCTTCGATTTTGCGGACTTTGTCAATATTGATCTCAGGAAAGATAATCTGTTCGATTATACCTAGACTATAATTGCCACGGCCGTCAAAACCGGTTGCTTTTATCCCGTTAAAGTCACGTACCCTGGGAAGAGCTGAAGTAATAAGTCTATCTAAAAACTCATACATACGTTCACCTCTCAAGGTTACCATTGCACCAATCGGCATACCTTTTCTAAGTTTAAACGCCGCAACGTCTTTCTTAGAAACAGTAGGCACAGCGCGTTGACCAGCAATGGTTGTAAGTTCTTCCACAGAATAATCAATTAATTTCTTATCTGCAACTGCAGCACCAACTCCTCTAGAGATGACGATCTTACGCAATTTTGGAACCTGCATTCTATTCCCATAGCCAAACTCTTCTATGAGAGCATCGAGAACGCGTTCCTTATATTCCTTCTTTAATCTTGAAGTGTATTCCATAACTATAGAACTTCATTGTTTTTTTTACCGAAACGCACCTTTTTCCCGTCTTCCATACGATGACCCACTCTTGTGGATTCCCCTTTCTTATCAATTAATGATAAATTGGAAATGTGAATAGCCGCTTCTTTTTCTACGATTCCACCTTGAGGATTAGAAGCACTTGGCTTCTCATGTTTTGAAATCATGTTTACCCCCTTTACAATGGCTTTATTTTTTTCTCTAAATACACTCTGTATCTCGCCTTCTTGACCTTTATGATCTCCAGCGTTAACACGAACGTTATCACCTACTTTTATCTTAAGCTTCGTCATTATAATATATATTAAAGCACCTCTGGTGCCAATGATACAATCTTCATGAACTGCTTATCACGAAGTTCCCTGGCGACTGGGCCAAATACTCGTGTACCTCTCATTTCACCTTGAGGACCTAGAAGCACGCAAGCATTGTCATCAAAACGGATATAAGATCCATCTGGACGGCGTACTTCCTTTTTTGTACGCACTACTACAGCAGTAGAAACAGAACCCTTCTTTACTTGGCTATTAGGAGCCGCATCCTTTATAGAAACGACAATCTTATCACCCACAGAAGCATATCTACGCTTTGTTCCACCCAATACGCGAATAGTCAAAACTTCTTTTGCTCCGGTATTGTCCGCTACTTTTAATCTTGATTCTTGTTGTACCATTTTTACTTAGCTCTTTCAATAATTTCTACAAGCCTCCAACATTTAGATTTACTTAAAGGTCTTGTTTCCATGATCCTTACCGTATCTCCTTCGTTGCAGTCATTTTGCTCATCGTGCGCCACGTATTTTTTCGTTTTAAGAACGAACTTACCATACATGGGGTGTTTTACTTTCTTAACCTCGGCAACAACAATTGATTTTTCCATCTTGTTACTGGTTACAACTCCTACACGCTCTTTCCTTAAATTT
Organism: Flavobacteriales bacterium; assembly: GCA_038199845.1. Taxonomy (GTDB): domain Bacteria; phylum Bacteroidota; class Bacteroidia; order Flavobacteriales; family Flavobacteriaceae; genus Leeuwenhoekiella. Next base: position 2,870 of record JBBPYO010000372.1, on the reverse strand, counting down.
CTTTTTTCCATCTTAAGCAGCATTATTGTAATTCTCGTTTTGTGAGTTCTGTTGCGATTCGCGCAACAGTTCTTCTATGACCTCTAAGTTGGATAGGATTTTCCAATGGGGAAATCGCATGAGCCATTTTAAGATCAGAATAAGCTCTCTTTGCCTTTATCAGTTCTTCCTGCAATTCTGCTACAGATTTTTCTTTTACTTCAGATTGTTTCATATTCTTTAGAATTTAGTCTGCTTGATAATCTCTAGCGACTACATATTTTGTCTTTACGGGAAGTTTTTGAGCGGCTAATCTAAGAGCCTCTTTGGCAAGAGGTTCGGCGACCCCACCAATTTCAAAAAGCATTCTTCCTGGTTTTACAACAGCTGCCCAGTATTCTACAGCTCCTTTACCTTTACCCATACGAACCTCAAGAGGCTTCTTGGTAATAGGTTTGTCTGGAAAGATACGAATCCAAAGAGATCCTTCCCTTTTCATAAATCTGGTTGCCGCGATACGCGCTGCTTCTATTTGTCTAGCAGTAACAAAGGATGAATCCATAGACTTTATACCAAAGGCACCATTAGCAAGCTCGTGCCCTCTGCCGGCATTACCTTTCATACGCCCCTTCTGCTGCTTACGAAATTTTGTTTTTTTAGGCTGTAACATTTTTCTTTACTTTAAAAATTACTTTCTACGGCGTTGTTTTCCTCCACCGCCGCCTCTGCTGGTGCTGCCTTTTCCACCTTGATTCTTAGCCATTCCGACTAGTGGTGATAGCTCTCTCTTACCATAGACCTCTCCTTTCATGATCCATACTTTGATACCAAGCCTACCATAAGTTGTGTGTGCTTCTACCAGTGCATAATCAATATCTGCCCTAAAAGTGGACAAAGGGATACGACCTTCTTTATAGGTTTCATTACGTGCCATCTCAGCACCGTTCAATCTCCCGGAAATCTGAATTTTAATACCTTCAGCATTCATACGGATGGCAGCTTGAATGGCCATTTTGATTGCACGACGGTATGATATACGGTTTTCTACTTGACGCGCAACAGAAGTACCTACAAGGAATGCATCAAGTTCTGGTCTTTTGATCTCGAAAATGTTGATCTGAACTTCCTTATCAGTAATTTGTTTAAGTTCTTCCTTGAGTTTATCTACTTCCTGTCCTCCCTTACCAATAATAATACCAGGACGAGCAGTTGTGATTGTAACAGTCACTAACTTAAGCGTTCGTTCTATAATGATTCTAGATACACTTGCTTTAGATAAACGAGCATGGATATACTTCCTTATCTTATCATCTTCGGCAAGCTTATCTCCATAATCATTACCACCATACCAGTTAGATTCCCATCCTCTGATGATTCCTAAGCGATTCCCGATTGGATTTGTTTTTTGTCCCATTTACTAAGCGCTTTGTGTGTTATCTTTTGCTGCAAGCACGACTGTAACGTGATTACTGCGTTTTCTAATTCTATGTGCACGACCTTGTGGGGCTGGGCGTAGTCTCTTGAGCATGCTACCACCGTCCACTCTGATCTCTTGTACGAACAAGTCCGCATCTTCTATACTTGCATCCTCGTTCTTATCTTGCCAATTTGCAATCGCAGAGAGTAATAGTTTCTCCAATTTACGTGAAGATTCTTTACTACTGAATTTACATACCTGAAGCGCCTTCTCCACTTTTTGTCCCCTAATCAAATCTGCCATAAGGCGCATTTTTCTAGGCGAAGTGGGGCAGTTGTTCAGTTTAGCGAAAGCCACATTTTTTCTGGCTTCTTTGAGCTGATCTGCTCTTTCTCTTTTACGAACTCCCATAACTTCAGTTATTTTTTACCTTTATTTTTTGCACCCATGTGACCTCTAAAGGAACGTGTGGGTGAAAATTCTCCTAATTTATGACCTACCATATTTTCTGTTACATACACAGGGATAAACTGCCTGCCATTATGAACAGCTATTGTTTGACCAACAAAATCCGGTGTAATCATTGAAGCCCTTGACCAGGTCTTGATTACTGTTTTCTTGTTAGCTTCAACATTAGAAGCTACTTTTTGCTCTAATTTATAATGAACGAAAGGTCCTTTTTTTAATGAACGTGCCATATCTTATTTCTTTCTAGTCTTTCTACGTTCTACAATATATTTATTACTTGCCTTAGTCCTGCTTCTGGTTCTAAAACCTTTTGCCGGAATACCTTTTCTAGAACGAGGATGACCACCAGATGCACGACCTTCACCACCACCCATTGGGTGATCTACAGGATTCATTACTACTGGTCTTGTACGTGGCCGTCTTCCCAACCACCTACTTCTACCTGCTTTACCAGATACAAGTAATTGATGATCACTGTTAGAAACAGCTCCTATAGTAGCGAGACATTTAACGAGAATTAATCGTGTTTCTCCAGAAGGCAACTTAACACTTGCGAACTTACCATCACGTGCCATTAACTGCGCAAATGACCCTGCACTTCTCGCCATGACAGCACCTTGACCGGGACGTAGTTCCAAACAAGAAATAATAGTACCCAATGGTATTTCAGACAACATCATTGCGTTTCCTATTTCAGGCGTTGCTCCTGTTCCAGAGACAACATTTTGACCAACCTGAAGACCGCTTGGAGCGACCATATAACGTTTTTCACCATCTTGATAATTAAGCAAGGCAATAAAAGCAGTCCTGTTAGGGTCATACTCAATGGTTGCGACCGTTGCAGGCACACCTTCCTTATTACGCTTAAAATCAATTACGCGATATCTTCTTTTGTGACCACCACCTTTGGAGCGCATGGTCATCTTTCCTTGACTATTTCTCCCTCCAGACTTTTTCATCGGAGCCATTAGGCTTTTTTCCGGCTTATCAGTAGTAATGGCATCAT
>JBBPYO010000371.1:0-3601 GCA_038199845.1 Flavobacteriales bacterium | reverse complement strand
CGCATCAATTTATTACGCGAGCTTTTATTGAATTACCGCGGTGATCAAAACCTCTATTTTTATGTGTTTGACACGCAGGAGAAAATGTCGCTCCAGATGCCAAGCCGGAAGAAAAAAGTAAAGATCTGTGGTGAATTGTTGATGGAATTGAAGCGCAAAAACCTGAGTTATAAGTTGAATTAAATCCCTCCCCTTAACCCCCGAAGGGGGAATTTGAAAAGGATTCGTGTTACATCTATGAACCAGATTTTAGGGTTCCGCCCCTTTTTAAGGAGGGAAAAATTTCAGCTTGCTGAAAGAAAGGTGGTTTTTACAAAGGGAAAATTCTAAAAACCGCCAAAAAACCCATTTTTGATCGTTTTTATAGCATTAATCACTATTGGTGACAAAAGTAATGTGTTTGCTATCGCTTGACCAACTGGGTACGTTTATGGTGCCCTGACCGCCGTAGATGTACGCGATAATTTTGGGCGTACCACCCGAAACCGGCATCAAGCGCAGCGTGCACTGCTTATAAAACGGATGGTCATCTGACGGAACATCTTTTGAAAATGATAAAAATGCAATCCATTTACCATCTGGTGAAATATGTGGGAACCAGTCGTTGTAATTCTTATCAAAAGTCAATTGTTTAGGATTGCTTCCGTCGGAATCCATATGCCAGAGCTGCATCGCGCCGGTTCTGTTGGAATTAAAATAAATGCTCTTTCCATCTGGCGCGTACTCTGAGCCGTCGTCCAGACCTTCGGTATCGGTAAGCTGCGTTTCCTTTTGAGTATGGACATCAATGGCGTACAGATCAAATTTATTATTGCGCCAACCGGTAAAAAGCAAGGTTTGATTATCTGGTGAAATACCATGTAAATACGAGTTTCCCACGCCATTTTTGGTAATTTTCCTTGGAAGGGAATCACCTTTGGAATTCATCAGATAAATAGAAGAATCGCCATTATCTTCTGGATTATGATTGCTTATACCCAGCAATTTTTGATCAAAAGAAAAAACGTGGTCGTTATTGTTCCGCGTAGCAAAACCGGTATTTAATTGTTCAACGGTTTTCGTAGCAAAAGAATACCGGTATAAATAACCATTGCTGTTATAGACCAGCTCTTTATCATTGTTTACCCAATTGGGCGCCTGTAGCGAATGCGCCGATTGAAATAGGATTTTTCGCTCACCGTTTTCCACATTCATGATTTCCAAATTACTGCCCAGATAATCCTGATAGGCGGTGGCAGTTTCAGACATTGGTTTTATGATGCGAACATTGTGAAATTCCGCTTTAGCGATCGCAGTTGAATCATGAGCACAGACAAAGAGACCGACAAATACCTCGTTTCTAAGCATTATCGAATCAATTTTTACGGTTGTTAACGGTTTACCCCATTGTGCTGTAGACATAAAATAAGAATTCCCGCGACGTTCTAACTGTACGACATCGGGCAGCGAGTCTGTAGATTTTACCTCATCCGTAGTTCCACCGGTCTCCTTGCGGTATTGCAGGGAAGTTAAGCCGTCAGCATGAATAGCGCCGGAAACATGTTTTGAATTTTCGCTCAGATTATCCCGAATACTCCACCCAATTTTACGATGCGGATCTCCGGTTTTATCCAAGAATTTCACTTCTGCCCGAAGAATAAAATCTCCTTGAATTGATTTGTACAGATATTCAAATTCATCTTTTTGACCCCAGAGATTATTGCCTGAACCTGTCACGTTATACGCTTGCAATTCAGAATCGTAAGAAACGGTGCCATCTTTAATGGGATCGCCAATGTTAACCTGGTTTTCAAAAAGGCCAAATTGTGTTGAGGACGTATTCATAGATTGACTCCACAATGCGGGAGAGAGCAGCACAAGTGGCAAAAAAATATGAGCGATAACCTGATAGTTTTTCATAAAATTTTTTTTGAGTGCATTAAAAATAGGTAAAACTTTTTATTTCTTTCTGACAGTTACTTTATCAATCATCAATTGCGGAAAGCACGATTTGTCTAAATTTCCACGCGGTTTGATCATTTGTCGCCCCAGAAGTCTGTTTGAGTATAATCCCGATTAGGTTTTCGCCAGGATCAGCAAAATATTGGGTGTTGAAATAACCGCCCCATTCAAAAGTATGCGCGCTTCCCTTTCCTCCCATTTCTGCACCCAAAGAATCAACAACACTAAAGGCCAAGCCGTGATATGATCCTCTATTTCCCCAAATATCGCCTATTTGGTTACTTAAAATAACATCTACCGTGGTGCGGCTCAATAAGCGTACACCATTAAGCTCGCCATGGTTGAGGTACATTTGTAAGAAAGTGGCATAATCCAGTGCAGTACTGGACAATCCCGCACCACCGGAGAAAAAGGTTTTAGCACCTTTTACAGGATAATTTATATCATAAAAACCTCCTTTATAATTGATCCAGGCATCATCTTTATAGGTTTGTACGGCAACAAGACGATCCTGTTTTGCCTCCGGAAGGTAGAACCAAGTATCATTCATTTTTAGGGGCTCAAATATATGGGTCTGTAAATAGTCGTCAAGAGGCATCCCGGAAAGGATTTCGATTAGATAGCCCACGACGTCCAAACTTTCCCCATACGTAAAATTTTCACCCGGATTGTGGTGTAATGGAAGTTGGGCAAGCTTTTTTATGTTCTCTCTTATATGGACAGCTTCAGTGGTAAAAAGATCTGTGATACCAGCCTCTTGATACATGCGTTTAAAACGGGGATCACCATCTATCTCGCCATAGCCAATACCAGAAGTATGTGTAAGCAGGTTTCTTATTGTGATGGGTTTATCTGCTGGAATTGTTTTATACGTTCCGTCAGGAAATAACGTGTCTAAAACCTGCGCATTGTCAAACTCTGGAATGTATTTTGAAATTAGATCGTCCAGTTGAAATTTGCCTTGTTCCCAAAGCATCATGAGCCCGGTGGAAGTGATTGCTTTCGTTTGTGAAGCAATCCTAAAAATGGCGTCTCGTTTTAAGGATTTATTAGTTTTAGCGTCTGCAGTTCCAAACGCTTTATAGTAAACAATTTTCCCATTGCGGGCCACGAGCGCGACCATTCCCGACACTTGTTGCTGATCTATTGCTTCTATGCACATTTCATCTATGCGCGCCAAACGCTCTGCGGACATGCCCACGGACTGTGGAGCGACCTCTTCAAGCATGGGGGATTTTTTAATGGAAGGAGTTTGCGCAAATAGGGAAAATGAAAGAAAAAATACGGAAAGTGAAAAGTAATTTTTTGAAAACATAAGACATCGGCTTGATTGAACTGCTTTAAATATAAGGTTATTTTATTATTTTTTACGCTGGAAAAACGTGGCACGTCTCCAAAGTTTTAGATAATCCAATAATTTATGGAATTCCCTTAAAGCGTCCTTCAAGAGCTATTTTGTTCAACAAATATAGAGTGTATTTTCCACTTAAACTGTTCATTAAAATGTTTAGGATTTTTTGGGCGTTTCCCTTCAGGTCGGGCTTTACGTTCAATCTTTTGCTAGTTCCTTGCAGAAAGGCTACCTCTCGGTAAGACCAGCGGATCCACCTCAAGCTTTAGCGCAAAATACCTTTCCATTTATAAGAGTGCTTTTAATCTT
>JBBPYO010000370.1:0-9065 GCA_038199845.1 Flavobacteriales bacterium | reverse complement strand
CTGGCGATCTTCCTCCTCGACCAGAATGTGCGCCGCTCTGGCAACAAAAAGTTTTGGACGAAATAAAGGGTAATCCGCTAAAAATATTGATCGGTAATTACTCACAAAATTATTACCTCAACGACAAATTAAAATTGACCCAGCGCATTAAGAACTTCTATAATTATCTACCAAATCACTTTGTGATTCCGCATCCCTCGCCCGTAAACCGATTCTGGACGATAAAAAATCCGTGGTTTGAGCAAGAAATTCTTCCCGTGTTAAAGAATGTGGTACAAGAACGGCTAAATGGGAGCAACCGACTTTAAGGTAACTCTAAAAACCCAACTTTAGGCGCTATTTTTTTAGCTACTTTTTTAATAAAATACATATTTAGTAATGCTAAACCCTATTTTTGAAGCCTCGCTTCTGAATAAATCTACTTCTCTATTACTCCAAATTGAATTATTGGTGGTGTCCTTTAGTTTCAGGCATTTTATGTGTAATTTTGTGCCTTAATTCTGAGAAAAATAAATCATGAGCAAATACGATATTATTGTTTTAGGAAGTGGCCCGGGAGGCTATGTTACCGCCATTCGCGCTTCACAATTGGGTTTTAAGACCGCTATTGTGGAAAAAGAAAGTCTGGGCGGCGTGTGCCTTAACTGGGGTTGCATTCCCACTAAAGCCTTGCTAAAAAGTGCACAGGTTTTTGAATACCTTAAACACGCAGAGGATTACGGACTTACTTTAGAAAATCCTGATAAAGATTTTGGAGCAGTTGTAAAACGCAGCCGTGACGTTGCCAATGGCATGAGCAAAGGCGTTCAGTTTCTCATGAAAAAAAATAAAATTGACGTTCTTGAAGGTTTCGGTAAATTAAAACCAGGCAAGAAGATAGACGTTGATGGCAAAGAATACAGCGCAGACCATATCATTATTGCCACCGGAGCGCGTTCTCGTGAGTTGCCCAACTTAAAACAGGACGGCGAAAAAGTCATAGGATACCGCAAGGCAATGACTTTGGAAAAACAACCCAAAAGCATGATTGTTGTTGGTTCTGGTGCCATAGGCGTTGAGTTCGCCAGCTTTTACAATACCATGGGTACCGATGTAACGATCGTGGAATATTTACCGAATGTTGTTCCAGTAGAAGATGAAGAAGTTTCCAAACAATTTGAGCGTTCGCTGAAAAAAGCTGGGATTAAAATTATGACCAATTCTTCGGTAGAAAGCGTAGATACTTCTGGTGAGGGAGTTGTGGCTACCGTAAAAACCAAAAATGGTGAAGAAAAACTGGAAGCGGACATCCTACTTTCCGCTGTAGGTATCAAAACCAATATTGAAAATATAGGACTTGAAGACGTAGGTATTATCACCGATAAAGATAAAATCACGGTAAATGACTGGTATCAGACTAATATGCCCGGTTATTATGCGATAGGCGATGTTACGCATGGCCCAGCACTTGCGCATGTCGCTTCCGCGGAAGGTATTCTTTGTGTGGAAAAAATCAAGGGACTGCATGTAGAAAAACTGGATTACGGCAACATACCCGGTTGTACGTATGCAACTCCAGAAATCGCATCTGTGGGACTTACCGAAAAACAAGCCAGAGAAGCCGGTTATGAGCTAAAAATAGGGAAATTTCCATTTTCAGCTTCTGGAAAAGCAACCGCTTCCGGAAACAAAGATGGTTTTGTAAAAGTGATTTTTGATGCCAAATATGGCGAATGGTTGGGCTGCCATATGATAGGCGCCGGCGTAACAGATATGATCGCAGAAGCGGTTCTGGGACGCAAACTTGAAACCACAGGCCACGAAGTTTTAAAAACCATTCACCCGCACCCAACGATGAGTGAGGCCGTTATGGAAGCTGTAGCAGCCGCTTATGATGAAGTAATTCATTTGTAGGGTTTCTGGTTAAAGGTTGCAGGTTGACTCCTTAACTTATACATTGTAGAAAAACCTCTTAAAAACCGCTCTTTTTACCCATTATTGGGGTAAAAAGAGCGGTTTTTGTGCACCATATAGAAGTCCAAAATTTTAAACTCTTACAAAATTACAGTTGAGATGCATGTGTGATCCTGAAATAAATTCAGGATGACGATCGTGACGGTCATCTCGACAGAGCCGCTTTTTCTGCGGCGACGAGAGATCACGTTTTGCACATTGGAATGTTTATTTGTTGCTTGTTGCAGAAAGTCGAATTAAAACCGATTATAAGCAAACAAAAACCGCTCTTTCTGTCCTAAAAATAGGCTAAAAGAGCGGTTTTTTGTTCTCTGCATATCACCCGTAATCCTCTTAAAATAAATTACAGAATCACACAGATTACTTGTGAACTGTGATTGATTTTGAAATATATCCAACATGACGATTGTGACGGTCATCTCGACAGAACCGCTTTTTCTGCGGCGGCGAGAGATCACGTTCCTATTAATGGAACTTTAAATTACTAAATACCGAATACGCAACACTGCTACTGTTCACTTCCACTGAAAACTGATGTCTGATAATTTAAACTCAATTCGCAACCTCGCTGAAAAACTTGATACGGTATAATCGTAATTCATCATCATCATAATCCCCATCAAATTCTTCCATGGCGGCTTCGATATTATCGGTTTCGGCATCCATGAAATATTCTTTGAGTTCTTCCTGTTGGTCTTCGTCCAGGATTTCATCAATCCAATAATTAATGTTCAGTTTAGTTCCACTGAAAACAATGACTTCCATTTCTTTTACAAAATCCTTCATTTCGAGACCTTTCGCGGAAGCGATATCATCTAGCGGCAGTTTTCGGTCTACGTTTGTGATGATGTAGAGTTTTAGGGCACTATTGGTTCCTGTGGATTTAACCACGAGTTCATCTGGCTTTATAATGTCGTTTTCCTCTACATAATCCTGAATAAAGCTGATAAATTCTTTTCCATACTTTTTGGCTTTACCGTCACCCACGCCAAAAACATTGGACATTTCCTCAATCGTGGTGGGATATTTTATAGCCATATCCTCCAATGAAGGATCTTGAAAAACAACATAAGGTGGAACCCCTTTTTTCTTACCTACCTTTTTACGAAGGTCTTTAAGCATGGATACCAATTTATCATCAAAACCGCCACCAGCCATTGACGGTGCCTGAATCTGCGCAGTGGCACCGGAGTCAAACACGTGATCTTCGGTCATCATGAAAGAATGCGGTTTTTTAAGAAATTTCTTACCGGCCTCCGTAAGTTTGATCACTCCATAAGTTTCAATATCTTTCTTTAGAAATCCGGCGACCAATACCTGTCGCAAAAGAGCGTTCCAGTAATGTGCGTCTTTGTCGCTTCCTATCCCAAAATATGTTTCATTATCGGTTCTATGTGAACTTATAATCGCATTGGATTTTCCCATAAGAGTGAGAACGAGTTCTTTACTTTTGTAAATTGCCTGTGTCTTTTTAACCACTTCTAGCAACTGTACCACTTGATCTTCAGCCTCATTTTTTTTCTTTGGGTTGCGCATATTATCATCAAGATCGCCGCCCGGCATGCTGTCATTATCATATTCTTCGCCAAAGTAGTGCAGTATAAATTTACGACGAGACATAGATGTTTCGGCGTAAGCCACAACTTCCTGTAAAAGAGCATGACCAATTTCCTGCTCCGCTACAGGTTTTCCGCTCATAAATTTCTCAAGCTTTTCAATATCCTTATATGCATAATACGCAAGACAATGGCCTTCACCACCATCACGACCAGCCCTACCGGTTTCTTGATAATAACTTTCTATACTTTTGGGAATATCGTGGTGTATAACAAAACGTACATCTGGTTTGTCTATTCCCATACCAAATGCAATCGTGGCAACCACAACATTTGTATCTTCCATAAGGAACATATCCTGATGCTTAGCACGAGTTTTTGCGTCCAGGCCGGCATGGTATGGCACCGCCGAAACGCCATTTACCTGTAAAACCTGGGCAAGCTCTTCCACCCTTTTACGGCTTAAACAATAGACTATACCGCTTTTTCCGTCATTTTGCTTTACAAATCGGATAATATCAGCATCTACATTCTTAGTTTTAGGCCGGATTTCATAAAATAAATTGGGACGATTAAAAGATGCCTGAAACGTATTGGCGCTGCTTATGCCAAGGTTTTTCAGTATATCTTCTTGCACTTTTGGAGTTGCGGTGGCGGTAACCGCAATTATGGGTATATTATCACCCAAACGTTTTATAATCTGTCGTAAATTTCTATATTCCGGTCTAAAATCATGTCCCCACTCGCTAATACAATGTGCTTCATCTATAGCGACAAAGGATATTTTCTGATCTTTGAGAAAATCAACGTATTCTTCTTTGGTCAGGGATTCGGGAGCGACATAGAGCAGTTTTGTAATCCCGCTACTAATATCATCTTTCACCTGCTTTACTTCAGCCTTGTTAAGCGAAGAATTTAAAACGTGGGCAATTCCATAATCTTTACTTATACCCCTCAACACGTCAACCTGATTTTTCATCAGGGCAATTAATGGAGACACCACAATCGCAGTGCCCTCCTTGATAAGCGCCGGCAACTGGTAGGTAAGTGATTTTCCGCCACCAGTAGGCATAATCACAAACGTATTCTCATTGTTCATTATACTTTTTATGACCTCTTCCTGAAGTCCTTTAAATTTGCTGAAGCCAAAATATTTTTTGAGCGCCGCATGTAGGTCTATTTCTTGTAAACTCATTAATCCTTGGGTTAATCTTAGGCATTTTTGCATACATTTGCACTTTAAATATACTAAAATCTTTAGGACAAACAAACGGTTTAAAAACTTATCTTTTGAATATTCATGAGCAGATTTTGGCCAGCGCCAAACAAACAATTGAGACAGAGCGCGATGCCATAGCTAATCTTACCCCTTTATTAGATCAAGAATTTGCCGACGCCGTTGCTCTAATTTTTAACAGTAAAGGTAGGGTTATACTTACAGGAATTGGAAAAAGTGCCATTATCGCGCAGAAAATCGTCTCTACTTTGAATTCTACCGGAACTCCTGCAATTTTCATGCATGCCGCAGATGCCATCCACGGTGACCTGGGTACAATCATGGAAAATGATATTGTAATTTGCATCTCGAAAAGCGGTAACAGTCCAGAAATTAAAGTTCTTGTGCCACTCATAAAAAAAATGCGCAATACGCTTATCGGCTTAACCGCCAGTAGAATATCTTTTTTAGGCAAAGAAGCTGACTACGTAATACACGCCAAGGCTGATAAAGAGGCCTGTCCCAATAATCTCGCTCCTACCACAAGTACCACTACCCAACTTGTTATGGGTGATGCAATTGCCATAGCGTTACTGGAACTACACGGTTTTACCAGTACTGATTTTGCCAAATTTCATCCAGGCGGCACGCTGGGCAAAAAATTATACCTACAGGTGAAAGATATCATTCAATTACACGACAAGCCTATGGTTGCGCCTACCGCACCGGTTCGGGAAGTTATCATTGAAATTTCTAAAAAGATGCTGGGTGTCGCCGCGGTGGTAGAAAATAATAAACTTATGGGCATAGTTACTGACGGTGATATACGCCGTATGCTTGAAAAAAATGATATATTAACCGGCCTAACGGCAAGAGATATTATGAACAGCAACCCTAAAGTAGTCAACGAGAATGAAATGGCTGTCGCAGCAATGTATATTCTGGAAAGCTACAGCATTTCACAATTGCTGGCAGTAGACGATAATGGCAGCTATACGGGCGTTGTTCATTTACACGATTTAATAAAAGAAGGAATTATATAATGGCTAAAAAAACTAAAAAACCAGAAGGGGATATGTCTTTTCTGGATCATCTTGAAGAATTGCGCTGGCATCTCATAAGATCTACACTGGCAATAGTAATTATAGGTGTACTGGCCTTTATCTTCCGGGATTTTATCTTTAACCAGATAATTTTTGCTCCCTCCTATCCAGACTTTGTTTCCTATGAATATATGTGCCGACTCTCTCAGATTTTTGGATCTGATAAAGGTTGCGAGACCGAATTGAATTTTATAATTCAAAACCGTACTATGGGCGGGCAGTTCAGTGCTGCGATATGGACTTCTATAATGGCTGGTATTATTCTAGGTTTCCCCTATATTATTTATGAGTTCTGGCGTTTTGTGGCTCCCGGTCTTCATCCCAATGAACGTAAGAATTCACGCGGATTTATTTTTGTTTCCTCGTTTTTATTCTTCCTTGGGGTACTTTTTGGATATTATATTATCGCGCCATTATCAATCAATTTTTTGGCGACTTTTACCGTTGGCGATCAAGTAAAGAATGAGTTCGACATAGACTCTTATATAGGCTTGGTACGCTCAAGTGCGCTAGCCGCTGGTCTTATTTTTGAACTGCCTATAATAATTTATTTCTTTACTAAAATAGGCCTTGTAACGCCTGAATTTTTACGTAAATACCGTAAATACGCTTTAGTCATCGTCCTTGTTGTTGCAGCAGTGATTACTCCTCCAGATATATCCACGCAGATTATTGTATCTATACCAATACTAATTTTATACGAGGCAAGTATCTTTATCTCTGCTTTCGTCGTAAGACAGGAAAAACGCAGATTGAAGAAAGAAAAACACTTACGCACCGGAGTATAAAAACAACAAATTTTTAAAATTTATATGGCAAAAACATCAGGTCAAGTAGAAGAATTCAACGATTACCGTTCAAAAATGAACGAAAAAATACTTGGCGATAAAAACAAGATTATCAACCGGATTTTCAATCTGGACACAAACGCCTTTATGCCTGGCGCGCTTGATGTAAAGACTAAAGAACTGCTGGGCCTCGTGGCTTCTACCGTGCTGCGCTGCGACGATTGTGTGCGTTATCACCTGGAAAGCTGTCACAAAGTGGGCGTAACCAAAGAAGAAATAATGGAAACCCTTGGAATAGGCACACTTGTAGGTGGCACTATTGTGATCCCGCATTTACGCAGAGCTTATGAATTCTGGGAAGAACTGGAAAATCAATCCAATTAAGACCTTAAGTTACCACTAAAACCTTATTATGAAACTACGCGCAGAGAACCTAATGAAATCCTACAAAGGCCGCGAGGTCGTAAAGGGGATCACCATTGAGGTAAATCAAGGCGAGATTGTAGGACTACTAGGTCCTAACGGTGCTGGAAAGACTACTTCGTTCTATATGATCGTAGGTCTTATAAAGCCCAATGGCGGCACAATTTTAATGGATAAAACCAATATTACCAAATATCCCATGTACAAACGGGCGCAAATAGGTATAGGATATCTTGCTCAGGAAGCGTCGGTTTTTAGGAAATTGAGTATTGAGGATAATATTCTAAGTGTGCTGCAAATGACCAAACTTACTAAAAAGGAACAGCGGGCTAAGATGGAAGAGCTTATTGATGAGTTTAGCTTGGGTCATATACGCAAGAGCCGTGGTGATCTTCTTTCTGGCGGAGAACGACGTCGTACTGAAATAGCTCGGGCACTGGCGACCAATCCTAATTTTATCCTGCTCGACGAACCTTTTGCCGGGGTAGATCCTGTGGCGGTGGAAGATATACAGCGCATCATCGCACAGCTCAAAGATAAAAACATAGGCATTCTCATTACAGATCACAACGTGCAGGAAACCCTTGCCATCACCGACCATACGTACCTTATGTTTGAAGGTAGTATACTTAAACACGGCGTTCCCGAAGAACTGGCCAATGATGAAATGGTACGTAAAGTATATCTGGGGCAGAATTTTGAACTTCGGAAAAAGAAGATTTTTGAGTAAAAGGTCTATAGACTTGAGACAGATTTGTTGTATTTTATATGATGTCCAATATATGATATGGAACTAGAAATTTGATTACCGTTTTAAACCTCCATTTTACGCTGAAAACCTCTTGTTTCAGCGTAAAAACACTCGATTTCAAGTCAAAAACGATTGTTTTTTGATAAAAACAGCTATTTTAATTGTGCCTGTTTGAAGATACTATGCAATGATCTTTTGGGCAACCACCTTTTTATATTAAATTGATGATCTTTTCTATATTTCATTTTACCTTAAGACTTACTTTTCAGCGTACAATGTTTGATCTGGAAAAGAAAGACTTTCTTTATGCGTAATCTCCAAATGAAATGTTATCGCTTTAACGCTATCAAGTTCCACTTCTGCACGATCTAACCCTGCAAAAGTACATCCCGAAATATTTGGACTATACCGCTTTTATATTTTTTATAAACTCTAAATACTTTTTCATAATTTTTATGATGATATATTTTATCTCAGACAATGAGAAAATTCAATAGTTATCATTTGGTATGATAATTTTCGGCATAGGACTAATTGGTTTCTCAAAAACCGGCCTTGAAGTATTTGAAAACCACAGATTGGATAGAAATATTACTGGCGACAGCATATTTACAAAATAGTATAGAAAATTATAAAAAACACCTCAATGAATAAAAAACGAATTGGAATAGGATTACTTATTGCTGGACTTTTTGTCCTTGGAGTTGGGATAGGATTAAAATTAAGTAATTCAGAAATAGGCGCCAATACCATCATAATCGTTGGACTGGTTCTTAATTCCATTGGTCTTTCTATTCTAATTTTAGCTAATAAAAAGAGTGATAATTGATTATGATCAAGATTACATTTAAACTCTAGTTTTCTAAAACTTAATCAAAATAAACCCCAGTTTCCTTTTCCACTAAATTATATAGCAATTGCAGCTGACTTTCGACAATACGATCTGTAGAAAGTTCGGGAAGGGCATTTAGTGGAAACCAGTCCACTGCCTGGATGTCAAAATTAGGATCAAAATCGCCATCTTGTATTTCGCAGTAAAATACTATTTTATACAAATAATAAGCTTCCGGTGGATGTGGATGGCACTTTTTATCGAATACCGCTAATAAACGCACCGGCCGCACAGTAAAACCAGCTTCTTCTCGCACCTCTTTGACGATAGATTCTGAAGCAGTCATTCCTATCTCGGCCCAGCCGCCAGGAATTGTCCACTTTCCATCTATCTGCTCTTTCACCATTAAAATCTCATTTTTTTGGTTTAAAATAAGCGCGCGT
>JBBPYO010000369.1:0-2623 GCA_038199845.1 Flavobacteriales bacterium | reverse complement strand
ATATTGATCGCTTCCGCTTCGTCTCGCGGTGTGTGATAATCGGGATGGAGCAGCGTAGTAAAGAAAATTGCTGGGATACCAGTTTGCGCATACGGCAAATGGTCACTTCGGAAATACCAATGTTCCGGATGCGATTCGGCATCCCAAGAAGTATCCACTTTAAATTTTGTAAGCATATCGTTTGCTTTCATGGCCATATCAACCAATTCTTGCGAATTCCGGTGTGGTGGGATCGCGCCCAGCAATGCTGCTTCGCCTTCCGCATTGCGGCCTATCATATCGCCATTAAGCACCGCCACGATTGATGTCTTGGGAACTGTAAGATGGGCTGAATAATAGCGTGACCCAAAAAGTCCGCGTTCCTCAGCACCGTGCCATACAAAAAGTGCGCTGCGTTTCCCTGGTTTTTCTGTCCACGCACGACCAATTGCCAATAAAGCAACACTCACCGAGGCATTATCGTCTGCACCGTTCCAGATAGAATCTCCATCTACCGGCTCGCCCACCCCGTCGTGATCGTGATGACCGCTGAAGAGAACATATTCATTTTTAAGTTGGGCGTCTGTTCCTTCCGCCCTGGCGACCACATTTGCCGATGGATAATCAAAGTGATTTACTTTTAAATCTAACGAAACGGTAGCCCCGCTTTTTTGGAGCGCATCTGCCCATTTTTGAGTAACTAAAATCACGGGCGGTTCGTTAGCAGAACCTTGTTGAGTGTCTTCGATCGCGTAAGTTCCTTCTTCCATTCCGTGGCCAAAAAAACCAATTTTAGACTGCGCAGTGCTATCGGCAACCAGAATAACCGCTTTTGCACCTTGCTTCACCAACTGCCCCGCCTGTTGTCTGATGGCGGAAAGCGCGTAGCGATAAACCCATAAACTCATCCCTTCCGCGGGTAATACCGATGGAGGCATTAATCGGGTGGCGATTACTTTGCCGGAATACGATGCGGTGGTATCTTCCAAGGTTTCTAACCATACGATCGGTGATTCCAGTTTTGCTTCGGCGGGAGTGGTGATCCAGACATTTTCCCACAATGCGAGGGGATTTCCATTGAGTTTAACAGTGCTAGACGAATCTACAACCTGCCGCTTCAAATTAAAAAACTGAAAGTATGTACCGTCGTCACCCGCAGGTTGTAGTCCCGCTTCCTGCGCGCGTTGCGCAACCCAGGCCGCTGCCCGCAATTCATCAAGTGTGCCTGCTCTACGTCCCCGCATGGAATCACTGGCGAGTGTAAACAAGTCTGATTTTAATTCAGTGGATTTTATGGCATCTAGAGCAGGCGGCAAATCCTCCTGTTTTTGACCGAAAATCGGGTGAAAAGAGCCAATAATCAGTAAGAAAAGAGCAATTTTTAACTTGAAAAAAATAGTGAAATCAGTATATTTTGAATGTTCAAAGTTTATCATAAGGAGCTAGTTGGTTTGGTTAAGAGGCTTTCTTCGGAAAAAGAAAGCGCCATGTGCTTAAAATAACACAAAAAGCACAGGGCTAAAATAAAAACATCAACTAAAATACAAATCATTAAAACCAGAAATTTTCCTGCAATAAAAAAAGCCGAGATTTAAAAATCCCGGCTCTTGTCTCAATTTGTTAAAATAGAAGTGTTCGTTTTCGTCAACCTGAACTCGTTTCAGGTTCTCATCAAATCGATCTAAATGATGGGATTCCAAAATAAATTCCGAATGACGCTCTCCCATACTTTTGAGATTATCTTCACTGTTTAACTCTATTTTAAACGCTTATTCTATATCTTCTCATTCACATCCCAAGCTTCGAGATGTTGCGCAACGCGCTGTACAAATTGACCGCCCAGTGCACCGTTCACCACCCGATGATCATAGGAATGTGAAAGAAACATTTTATGGCGAATGCCTATAAAATCACCTTCTGGCGTTTCAATAACCGCCGGCACTTTACGAATTGCACCCAGTGCAAGAATTGCCACCTGCGGTTGATTAATAATGGGCGTGCCCATTATACTCCCAAAGGTTCCCACATTAGTCACCGTGTACGTGCCACCTTGAGTATCATCAGGTTTTAACTTTCCGTCGCGAGCACGACCAGCAAGATCGTTTACCGCTTTTGCCATACCAACTAAATTCAGTTGATCTGCATTTTTTATAACTGGCACGATAAGGTTGCCATTGGGCAAAGCTGCTGCCATACCAAGATTAATATCTTTCTTCTTGATTACGGTGTCACCGTCAAGCGAAATATTGATCATGGGGAATTCTCGGATTGTTTTTGCAATCGCCTGCATAAAAATAGGCGTGAAGGTCAGTTTTTCACCCTCTCGCTTCATGAAATCGTTTTTCACCTTATTGCGCCAGTTCCAGATATTGGTTACGTCAACCTCGATAAATGATTGTACATGTGCCGCTGTTTGTACCGAAGCGACCATGTGTTTAGCGATCATCTTGCCCATGCGGCTCATCTCTATAACCTCATCTTTCCCGTTTACGCTCATTGCAGGAGAAGAAGATGAAGAAGATAATGACTGATCTGATATCGCAACCGATTTTTGATCGCTAGAAGTCGATTTTTGAGTCTTTTCGGAAGGTTTTTGCTGATTCTTACCTCGGTTTTCCACATAAGTCAAGATGTCTTCTTTAGT
>JBBPYO010000368.1:0-5275 GCA_038199845.1 Flavobacteriales bacterium | reverse complement strand
TTCAAAGATGCATTTACAGAAAGTGGTCAGACCATCGAGCTTAATACATTTAAGCTAGGTCTTGTTTTCTATATCTTATAAAATTATAGGGAGAAAAATAAAAGAATTGCCAACTGAGGTAATCCTCCTGCCAGGAATCCGGCACACAGCTCCGGCAAGGAATGTGCTTTCGCTTGAAGTCTGGAAGATGCTACAGCGCCCACTGCAAAACATAACAGCGCAATCACTGTGAGTAAGTTGCTGTTATAAAAAATACTCATCCCAATAACAAAAAATAATACTCCCGTAATACCAATCATGTGCAAACTCATTTTATAACTGAGCGCGGCAGCGATAAATGCTATAGCAGCGGAACTTAAAATACCTAAGAAGAAATAATATAACTCCGGAAATTCGTAGCCTTTTACTACAATAATTAAAACGAGTCCAGTTAAAATAATTTGAAAAAGTAAGGGAATGCGTCGCTGTTTTACGTTGTCAATGAAAATGTTGTCTATTCGCCCTAAATTACGCAACATAAAATAAAAAAGAACGGGTACGATAACGGTTAAAATTGTAATAGCCATCAATTTGGCATATAGAAAAGAGTCGGGAACGAATTTTGGTGTTATTTCAAAATAAATGACTGTTCCCAGCAGCGGCATAAATAAAGGATGAAAAATATAAGAGAAGATTCTAAGGAAATAGTTCATTGACAAAATATTTTTTGATTTGTAGAACTTACGTACTTGCATGCTCTGTAAAGATCATATTGAGCGAATTCCCCTATAAATAATATCTGGGGTTCTATAGAGATCGTATCCGGTAGATTCACCTTTAGATTATATAGAAAATCTATCTTACCGTCAGCCTAGTGTAAATTATACAAAGACTGACGGCAGGTAGAATCTACTATATTTCCTTTCGCAAACGCGCTACCGGAACATCTAATTGCTCCCTATATTTGGCAA
The DNA here is from genome assembly GCA_038199845.1 of Flavobacteriales bacterium. Taxonomy (GTDB): domain Bacteria; phylum Bacteroidota; class Bacteroidia; order Flavobacteriales; family Flavobacteriaceae; genus Leeuwenhoekiella. The sequence continues at coordinate 4,325 of JBBPYO010000368.1, read as the reverse complement.
CTGTTCTTCGGGCTATGGGATATCCCTTTTCCTTTAAAATTTTCGCAAGTTTATCATCGGTGAGCGGTTTGCGCTTATCCTCTTCCTGCATAGTGATTTCTAAGATCTTTTTAATTTCCCGGGTAGAAACCTCTTCCCCTTGATCATTGGTCATACTTTCACTAAAAAATACTTTAATAAGTTTGGTCCCATAAGGTGTATCAACGTATTTACTATTGGCCACCCGTGAAACAGTGGAGACATCCATATTTATTTCTTCCGCAATATCTTTTAGGATCATAGGACGCAAGTTGCGTTCATCTCCAGTTAGAAAATATTCCTTCTGATAATTCATAATCGCGCTCATCGTCACAAATAGTGTCTGTTGGCGCTGTTTTATGGCCTCAATAAACCATTTTGCTGAGTCAAGCTTTTGTTTAATAAACATAACCGCATCTTTCTGCGATTTGCTTTTTTCTTTGGAAGCTTTGTAACCCTGAAGCATATCACTGTACTCTCTAGAAACATGCATTTGTGGAGCATTGCGACCATTTAAGGAAAGCTCGAGCTCACCATCTGTGATGCGAATGGTAAAATCCGGCACCACATGTTCTATAATACGCGTGTTAGTGCTGTACGAGCTTCCAGGTTTTGGATTAAGATGTTCAATTTCTTCTATGGCATTCCGCAGCTGATCTTCGGTGATACTGAATTTGGAAATAAGCTTTAAATAATGCTTTTTTGTAAAATGATCAAACGCATTTTCCAAAATATTAATCGCAAGACTCACCGATTCTGTAGGCTGTCTTCGCTTTAATTGGATAAGCAGGCATTCCTCCAGACCGCGAGCACCAACTCCTGCGGGGTCCAACGTTTGAACTAGCATAAGAATACGCTCGATCTTATTTTCGGTTGTATAAATGTTCTGTGTAAAAGCCATATCATCCACGATATCTGCAAGAGAGCGCCGTAAATAACCGCTTTCATCTACACTGCCTATCAAGAATTTTGCGATTTGCAATTCTTCTTCATCTAGACGAAAAGTGTTCAATTGGCTTTGTAAATGCTGTGTAAACGAAGTGCCTGAGGCATAAGGAATCTGTTTATCATCGTCGTCGGCACTGTAATTATTCGCATTTAAACGATAACTCGGCACCTCATCATCAGAAAGATAATCATCTACATTAATTTCAGTCTCTATACTTTCCGTTTCTGGCTCTTCCTGATCGGTATTGTCAAACTCATCAAATTCATCTTTAATTTCCTCTTTGCCAGAATCAAGCGCAGGATTTTCCTCCAGCTCTTGCTTTATGCGCTGTTCAAAAGCTTGGGTAGGCAACTGAATCAGTTTCATCAACTGAATCTGCTGCGGAGAAAGCTTTTGGGATAGTTTAAAATTTAATTGTTGTTTGAGCATAAATCAGCAATAATAGCACAAAAATACACAAATAAGGCGTGAAATTGGCATCTTAAAAAAGCGTAAACGGATATATCACACTTTCCGTATTTCGGTTGTCAGCTTTCTTCTCCTGTCTTCACGCTTCTGATAAACGATTAAATTTGCATCAACGTTTAAAATTCGGCATTCTGCGGAAAGCGCGGATAAGGAATCACGTCTCTGATATTGCCCATACCGGTCACAAACAATACCAGGCGCTCGAAGCCAAGCCCAAAACCACTGTGCACACACGTACCAAACCTACGTGTATCCAGATACCACCACAATTCTTCCTCGGAAATATCTAGGGCCCTCATTTTTTCCTGCAGCACCTCCAAACGTTCTTCCCTTTGCGAACCGCCTACAATCTCACCAATTCCAGGGAAAAGTATATCCATTGCGCGCACTGTTTTCTGGTCATCATTAAGACGCATGTAAAAAGCCTTGATCTTCGCGGGATAATCAAAAAGGATCACGGGACATTTAAAATGTTTTTCCACTAGATAGCGCTCGTGCTCACTTTGTAGGTCTGCCCCCCATTCTTCAATGGGATATTTAAATTGTTTTTTCTTGTTTGGCTTCGAATTTTTAAGAATTTCAATTGCTTCGGTATAGCTTACTCTTTTGAAGCTATTTTCAAGCACGAAACTCAATTTTTCACGAAGTTTCATAGGCGCGCGATCGGCTGCTGGCTTTGATTTGTCTTCATCTATCAAGCGCTGCTCTAGAAATTCAAGATCGTCCTTGCAATGCTCTATGGCGTATTTTATCACAAACTGAATAAAATCTTCCGCAAGATCCATGTTTCCGTCTAGATCACAAAAGGCCATTTCAGGCTCTATCATCCAGAATTCGGCTAGATGACGTGAAGTATTGCTGTTTTCTGCCCTAAACGTGGGGCCAAAAGTATAAACTTTTCCAAGTCCCATAGCAAAAGTTTCCGCTTCCAACTGACCAGAAACCGTTAAATTGGTTTCCTTTCCGAAGAAATCCTTTTTAAAATCAATCGATCCATCTTCTTTTTTATGCGGATTCTTAAGGTCCATCGCGGTTACCTTAAACATTTCACCGGCACCTTCTGCATCACTGCCCGTAATTACAGGAGTATGTACATTAAAATAACCGTTCTCTTGAAAATAATGATGAATGGCATACGAAAGTTTAGACCGCACACGCATTACCGCGCCAAAAGTATTGGTACGTACACGCAAATGCGCTTGTTCCCTTAATTTCTCGAGGCTGTGCTTTTTAGGTTGTAAAATCGTGCGCTTCACCTCTTCAGGATCGGCGTCGCCCAGAATAGTAATTTCTACAGCTGTCAACTCAACGCGTTGACCGCCTCCCTGACTTTCTACAAGAGTGCCTCTTACAGCAATGGCCGCTCCTACGGTAATACGCTTGAGAAGTGCGGGATCCGTTTGTTCAAAATCTACCACACATTGTAGATTATTTATGGTAGAACCATCGTTTAGAGCTATAAACCGGTTCGCTCTAAAAGAACGCACCCAGCCTTTTATCTCAAGTTCCTGATGTTTGGGCTCTTGGCCCAGAATATGTTGTATATTTTCGTTTGTCATTATCATGTGCTATATGCGCAAAGATAATTTTTACTGGGTAGCTGTCAAACCTTATTCTAAATTGATTGATGTTTCAGAGAAATTACTCTCGTAATCGTCTCGCTACAAATGCACGCACCAACTCTGTAGTAAGTCCAAAGGCAACATGGGCGATCAGTTCGTTAGCTTGCAGTTTCATTGGGATATCTTCAGGTTCTTCTGTAAGTCCAAGCATGGGGAATGAAGTTTCATGCGTGGCCACCCAAGTGGTGGCGCCCAACATAGCACCGTCAAAAAGACTGGTTTCCATTTCGTCACGCTTTCCATAACCATAAGTTGCACCTATACTTGCGCCAAAAGGAAAATTAACCAATTGCTCGGCAAGCTCCTTATTACTGGAACTAATGGGTTCTCCTGAAACTTTAACCGAAAGCTCATCTACCATTTTTAACTGTGCCGATTTGGTATTGGGCTTTCTCACTGGCAAGACCCGTTCTATGGCAACTTTGATCAAGGTACCCGCAAGACCTCCCAAAACACCGGAAATCAAACCCCTGCTCACATTTGAAGCCAGAGTGTCTTTCTCTAGCCAAGCTTCTACGTCTGTACTCATAATGTTTTAATTTAAATCAAAGTTAAAAAAACGCCACACGTGCCAACTTGCATTTAACACGGTTTTTAATGCTTTTTTAAATTTAGCTTACGCCAAAAACTTAAAGCGCTTTGTTCAGCAATTGCATAAAGGCTTCCATTTTTGAAGGTTCAAGCCAGCGAACCACTGCTACAAGATTGTGCGCTTTATCAATAACAATAAAATTACCGCCAAAACCCGCTGCATAATAAATATCTTCAGAGACACCTTCCCAATGGCGAGGCCCTTGCTTATTGAGCCACCACATATAGCCATAATTTACATTTGGTTTAGATGGTTGCACGACTTCATTGATCCATTCTTCTGCGATAAGTTGCTCATTCTTCCATTTGCCATTGTTAAGAAACAACATTCCAAAGCGCGCCATATCTGCCGTACTTATGAACATTCCCCCACCGGAATGGCCGCCACCGGTAACTGACTGCATGTTGAGCCCATCTATCACCGTAAAAGCATCCTCATATCCAAACCAGCGCCACGTGGTGGAAGCGCCTATGGGATCCATGATTTTCTCTTTTAAAACCATGGGAAGTGGTTTGCGCCATACTTGTGTAAGCGCATAAGCCAGTACATTAACGCGCACATCGTTATATTCAAAAACGGTACCAGGCGTGTTCAGTTTGCGATAGCGCCAGTCATCAAGTCCACCTTCTTCGGGCGGGCGGTCTGCCCAGTCGCCGGCTCCCCAAAGCGCCCCGCT
>JBBPYO010000367.1:0-3180 GCA_038199845.1 Flavobacteriales bacterium | reverse complement strand
GCAGAAATTACCAGGCCGTTCATGCCCCCACTTTTACGGTTAGTGGAAAGGCCGATCTGTAAAAAACTGAACATGGTCGCGGCACGTAATACAGACGGCGACAATCCGGCAATAAGCGCAAAACCCCAAATCCCAAGAATGACTAAAATGCTGCGCAGGACACGCATGTTACGGGAATTTCCCAAGGGTTTAAAAAGCACTTGCATAAGCAAAAGGACAATCCCCACATGCAATCCAGAAATCGCAAGAATGTGGATTACACCTGCATCTATATAATTTTGGCGCGTTTCCGAAGTTAACTGCTGCCGTTGTCCCAAAAGCAGCGCGTTGATCACGCCCCATTCTCGCTGTGCAAAATCATGTTTTGACAAACGGGCTTGAAGAAATAAACGAATGCGCGCAGCGATACCTTGAGCCGATTTTATGTCTTGATTAATTAATACTAGTTCGTCTTTCTGTGCGTAGATCTGACCATGAATCCCCAGATTTGCTAAATATTTAGCATAATCAAATTGATACGGATTGCGTGGGGAACGAACTTTGCCAATTGTGGTGCGCACCGCATAAAGCTCATCTACCCGCAGTGCATTCGTATTTTTAAAGTTTGCGCTGTCGCGCGGAATATTAATGAGAATGCGACCACTGGCTTTTTGATCATTCAGCTTTATAACTTCCCCAATATAGCGCGTCGCATAAGGATTTGGTTTCAGCACTTCTGTGATATTAATAAATAGCGCTGCATCAGTAGTGTGGTAGTTCTTAAAATGCTGCTGATCATTCAACGGATCGCTAATTGTTGTGGTAAGCATGCCGAGACTTATGAAAGCAAGATAAAACGGAACGCTCAGCCAGAAATTCTTCCGTTTACGGAATAAAAAGTGAGAAATAAGGGCTATAAGTGCTAATATTGAGGTGATTAGGGCATTTTCCGTTAACGGAATCTCAAGTTTTTGCTGCAGAATAATGCCTGATATAAGGCATAAAAGTAGGTTGAAAAGAGGTTGATTAAAGCCTTTCATTATAGCGGAATTAAAATTCCATCTTACAATAATAGTCAAAAAATCAGCCGATTAGATGATTCTTCGGGCTTCTATATAGGCTTGTTTCCAATAGTTTTCGTCTAGCGAAGAAATAATCACACCCCGCGACGTAGTGGAATGGATAAATAGAACCGCTCCCGGCCTTATGTCAACTACAAGTCCCACATGGTTGATGCGTTTGCTATGGTCTGTTTTAAAAAAGAGGAGATCACCTATAGTGACTTCGCGGTTCTTAATACTTTTGCCTTCAAGCGCCATATTGCGGCTGACGCGTGGCAACGCGATCTGCTCACTTTGAAAAGCCGTGTAAACCAGCCCGCTACAATCCATCCCTTTACGGGTTGTGCCGCCCCATTTATAGCGTGTTCCTTCATATTTGAGCGCGTCATTTACGATGTTTATCAGACGCTTATCTGCGGGTATCTCATAATGTTTTGCTTCAGTAGCGTCACCGGAATTCCTGGCCGATTTTGTGCTTCCGCAGGAAACCAGCAAACAACTTAAACCTATAAAAAATAACAGTTTTTGCATAGGGTGATTTTTACTCGTTTTTGATCGATTTTACTATGAGTTGGGCGGTTTTTTTACTCGCGCCCATACCGCCCAATTTTTTTTCAAGGGTATAATAATCCTCAAAGAGCCGTTTACTGGTTCCTTCTTCTAGAATTTTAGCCAATTCCCGTTTGATATTTTTTCGGTTGAATTCATTTTGGATCAACTCTTTGACAACCTCCCGATCCATAATGAGGTTGACCAGCGAAATATATTTGAGCTTGATCAATCGTTTTGCTATTTCATAAGAAACCCTTCCGCCTTTATAGCAAACCACTTCGGGTACTTTAAAGAGCGCAGTTTCTAACGTAGCGGTACCGGAAGTTACTAGTGCAGCAGTGGCCATACTCAATACATCGTAGGTTTTGTTCATTACTAAATGCACCTGTTTCTTTTTAAGATAAGGCGCATAGAAATCGGCATCCTGACTAGGCGCACCGGCAATAATAAATTGGTATTGTGGAAAATCGTCAAGAACGCTCAGCATGATTTTCATCATCTTTTCGATTTCCTGTTTTCGGCTTCCCGGGAGCAGGGCGATAATATCCCTATCGTCTAACGCGTTGTCTTTTCTGAAATTTTTTGGTATGAGTTGTTTTCTACTATAAATGGCATCTATAAGAGGATGGCCCACGAAGTGAACGGGGAAATTATGTTTCTTTTCGTAGAAATCCTTCTCAAAAGGTAAGATTACATACATGGCGTGCATGTCACGTTTTATCTCTTTGATGCGTTTTTCATTCCAGGCCCAGATTTGCGGTGAAATATAATACTGGTTGTTGTAGCCCTTTTTACGCGCCCATTTCGCAATGCGAAGATTAAACCCGGGATAATCTACATAAACGATTACATCTGGACTGAATCGCGTAATATCCTCCTTGCAAATGGAAATATTTTTAAATATAGTACGCAGGTTCATCGCCACTTCCAGAAAACCCATAAAGGCGAGGTCACGGTAATGTTTTACCAGTGTCCCGCCCACTTGTTGCATGAGGTCACCACCCCAAAACCTGATAATGGCCTGCGGATCTTCGGTGTAGATTTCTTTCATGAGATTAGAGGCGTGCAGATCACCGCTGGCCTCACCGGCAATTATATAGTATTTCAAAGGTTCGAATTAAAGGGTTAATGGTTACAATCACTTATGACTTAATGCAGGGACATAAATTATCACTTTATTAGTATCCCTTAAGCAAAAGACATGACGCTATCAATCATGAGGTTTTAATTTTTCGCATAATCATATTTATAAGATTAATTTTTTTCGCTTTCCATAAATGGAAAAATGGTCATGAATTCATAAATTGTGTAATAGCGCAAAGTCCTTGATCATTGATTGTCATAATTCAGAATTCAAAATTCAAAATATTTTTCATCACAATTCCCACGCATTCAGTTCTTTAATAAAGTGGTGCGCGGTAAGGTCAAACTGTACGGGTACTATCGAAACATATCCGTTTTTTAACGCCCATTCGTCTGTGTCCTCACCTTTATCCTCATTAACAAATTCACCGGTTAACCAGTAATAATCTTGCCCCTGCGGACTGGTTCTTTTATCAAAATCCTCCACCCATTTAGCATCGGCCTG
>JBBPYO010000366.1:0-5047 GCA_038199845.1 Flavobacteriales bacterium | reverse complement strand
TTGGACAACAGACTGTCCTTGCTGGCATTGCACACATAAATATCGATCAGGCCGTCTGTGTTTATATCTATAAAACTGATCCCCGTCGCCCAGCCCGTGCTCAGAATGCCCGCACTTTTGGTAATATCCTCAAAAGTTAGATTGCCCTTGTTTAAATATAACTTTGAAGAAACCTGATTGCCGGCAAAAAAGAGATCAGGCAGACCGTCATTATTGATATCGCCGGTACCCACGCCGCCGCCGTTGTAGATGTAGAGGTAATTGAGCGGATTGAAATCTTTGGTTTCCTTGATCGTGTTGTTGAAGTTGATCCCCGTTTCGGAAGCGGGGAGCAGCTCAAACTTGTATGCCGATTTATCAGTCTGGCAGCCCACTATTGTCAATAACAACACAAAACATAAAGAGATATTTTTCACAAAAATAGATTTGAATTCTACCGAGTTTTTTAGTTACCGGGAATATTATTTTTTCAGCAGCGCGCTATAAAAAGGAATAAGTTGTTCTGCCATTATTTTATGATCTGCCAGGTCAGGATGAGAACCGCAACCGCCTGGTGTCATGGGCGCAAATTCAAAGATAGCTACTGTATGACCGGTGTCAAAATTGCTTTTTACATCCTGAAGACATTTAAGTAAAACATCGGCTTTTTCTCCGGAAACCATGGGGCTGGTGAGCAAGGCGAGTTTAGATTCAGGATAACGGTCAAAAACACCTTGTACAAAAGCAATATATGCCGAAGTATACTTTTCAGGATCAAAAGGCGTGCGATCTTTCTCACCATCACCGTACGAAAGGTCATTGGTTCCCAGACAAATACTCACTAAATCCGGTTTTTTGCCCTTAAATTGCCATTTTTCGGACGTATTTCCATCTAAATTTGTTGTGGCGTAAACATCGCCCATCACCGGCATATCTTCATCGTTCCAGTTGCGGTACATGCCCATTCCGGAAACTGAACTCAATTTGTATCCTGCATTTAACGCCCGCGCGGTCAGTGGTCCATATGCCAGATAAGCGTTGTGCTGATCATACCAAGTTCCAGTATCGCAAGGAATATCCTCGGTATCTGCACCAAAACCACTAGTGATGGAATCGCCAATAAATTCGATTTCAGCACCGGTTTCTGGGGTAAATTGGCTGATTTTTTCAGCTTTGGCACCATAAAAAAGAACGGCTCCCTGACTGGCTTCAGTTGCTTTATAAATACCGATCTCGTTTTCTTTTTCTTGCGGAAGTGCTACGGTAATGCGGTTTACAGAATCTTTCTGCACCTGAAAGCGGTCGATGTAATTCCCATTGATTTCCACTACGACAAAATCATGAGGCTCGCCCTGCGCACCCAAAAATAGCGTAATGGAATCCCCACTTGCCGTAAAAATCACATGTGCTGCCGGACTTATAAGTGCCTGCGTACTGTCGTTTACTTTTTCGGTGCGTCCAGAATAGTTGAATTCTTTTTGCGCAGCATTGATAAAAGCAGCGGTTTTATTCGGTTTTGTCGCACAGGAAAGCAGCGTGGCGGTTATTAGGACCAAAAGTATTTTACAGGACATTTTCTGAATTTGAACGAAAAATTAATAGTGATTTAAAACAGATTGGTGGTAGATTTAACGATTTGCTACTATTTCCTTTCCTCCGGAATCAAATGTATAGGAAAATAATCAGCTTTTAATTGGACATCAAAGATACATAACCAGCGCCCTGAAGTTCGAATTCCAGCACTCCATTTTTAACCTTCAGCGTTTTCATCTTTTTAAAATCATGCTCATTATCCGTCAAAAAGAGTGTGAATTCGGTCGATTTTTGGGGTATTCCGGTCAATTTTACCATGCGTGTGGCACCTTTATTCACTAAATGAATGGCGTACGTTCCAGAATTTTCATCGCCAAAAGCAGCACCGGTGATTGCCTTTTTATCAATGGTTATAGGGATTGATAGAAGCCCTTTTGGCGTGCTGCCCAGTTGTTTTAAGTTGAAAAAGCGCTGCGTGGGATGCAGTTTATCTTTGGTATTGCCAAAAAGTCCGCCGCCAGACATGACGGAATAATCCGCCGTAAGTTGCCATTGCAAAATACTCAAGGGCTGCGCCAAATTGAGGATTTTCATATAAATCTCAATCTCGTCAAGCGCGTAAGTGGGCTCTTCAAAAATCTGTGGATAGCGCCAAGCACCGGCATCTATGCTTCCCTCGCCCACAAAAAGGGGAACACCGACACGGTTTGCAATATCGCGCCATTTTATGAGGTTTTCATCGGTATAACCACGCCAGGAATGAAACGAAACGGCGCCTATATATGGCCGCGTTTCAGGATCTATGGAAGCTGGTGTGGTAAAATCCCAGCCATTTGCATCGGCGGTATCACCCAGTAGAAATCGGGTATTTAAGCCCATTTTTTGCCATTTTTCACCCAATTCTTGAATGAGGATATTATGTTCTTCCGCCGTCTGGCGCACATCGATTCCCAAGTCAGATTCATTAAACGAGAACAGTTGCGCTTCTACGCCGTATGCTTCTTTTAAATAGGTGATATAGGAAGTTAGGGACGTATAGATTGCTTCTTTTTTAGTTTGATCAAGAGAATTTCCTCTGGAACCATCCAAGCTTAAACCTTCTACACGTTCCCCAATAATTGCCCAATCTGGAGCAAACCAAGCCGCAAGAATAACGGGAATACCTAAACTATCCAGACGTTTTGCCATTTCCATGGCGTCTTTTACTTTAGGATCAAGATTTCCCTTTCTGGCTTCTGCGATGGGATCTGCATTTTCATCGGGCTGCCAAAGACGCCAGGGCAATTCTATACGAGACCAGGCCACGCGTAGGTTTTTAAGGCTGTAATCAATCACCGGCGGATCGGTCTTTGGGTTTTGCAGTCGAAAATTACCGCCCATCCCGTCAAATTTACTTCCTTCTTGTTGGGGGAATATTTTTAGCGTTGCAGGCGCGGTATCAAGCGTTCCAGAAGCCCTGATGGTAATGGTATTTTTATAGACTTGATCTGCCTTAAGATTTCCTGCGGCAAGCTTAACGTAAAGAACAATGGGTTCTTCGGGCAAATCGCTTTGCTGAAGGATCAATTCGGTGGGCGTTGCAAAAGCCATTTCCAGTTTTCGGGAAGGCACTTCAATGGTAATACCGATTGCAGGAGCTTTATATGCAGCGTTGCCAAATTTTGCCTTAAGATCGCTCAGCGTTAGATTTTCGGGGTTTTTAATCGAAAATTGGGTGTTTTGGTCAAATTCCTTGGGCAGTTCCACTTTAAAATAAGCGCCGTTAAGGAGTGTATCCACTTTTGAGATAACTTGAAGTCCCAGCGTGGTTTCATTTTTACCAGTGGTCTGAATCGTATCTGCCCAATTGAGATGCTCATTCATCTTATAACTGAAGATCTTTTTGTCATCAATCCGCTTAAAATCGATTTCCTGACCTTCTTTCCGCGTCTCGCGAAAATCGCCCATTTCATTCAGTAAGACTAAGCTGGTGCTGAATTCCATCAACTGATCATCTACACGGATTCCAGTGAGGTTTCCCCAAGTGGTAAATTCGGTTTGGGCATTAAGGTTTGAATATAAAAGCATAAAAAGAACGAACACCAATAATTGGGAAGCGGCTTTTTTCGTCTGTATGTATAAATGGTTCATTGGCAGAAGATATATTTAAAGGCAAGCATTAAAACTAATGGAATATGCTGGTTTTAAGTAATACTATTCTGTCAAAAGCAGGGCGTATTTTTTCAGAAAAGTAAAAAAACATCTGAAATCACCAATTTTCAGCTAAAAACAATCCTTAGTTGAGCCAAAAAAGCCTCAAAATTTTAATTATGAAGCTAAGGAAATTCGAGATAAATCTTTTTATAGACAAGTGGAGGAATTATAGTTTTCTGATCTTTCCAAAAAGGACAATTTCAGGTAAAGTCTCATCGTGGAAATTATCTAAAGTCAGGCCATCACTGTCCGATTTTAATAGTTATGTTAGAGCTGTAAAGAACTATTTTTCCACCACAATTGATGATGAAATCCTCTATGGGAAATTTATCGAATAGTTTAGGTGAAAATTATGGGTTGGAGCATCAATTGGCAGTGATTGATTTGCCTCATAATCTCCCAAAAATGCGTATCTTAAACTTTCAATTTTAAAAAGCTTTATTATGAAAAATCTTTTGATCGTTTGTGTTTTTGCATTTTCATTTTCGGCGGTTGCACAGCACAAAATCCTTCCGAAGGATATACAGATAAAAACAGCAGTTTTGGCCGCGCCTGAGATGTACCGTGATAGTACCGCTGTGCTGGGTTATGATTCCGAAGGAAAACTTATCACCCTTCGTGAAGGAACCAACGGTATGATATGTCTGGCAGACGACCCGAACAAGAAAGGAATAAGCGTTGCATGTTATAGCGAAGAATTGGAACCTTTTATGGCTAGCGGACGCACACTGTCTGCCGAGGGAAAATCCTATGAAGAGAAAGAGGAGGCCAGGAAGTCGCAAATAGATGCAGGAACCTTAAAAATGCCGGAAGAACCATCTATGGTTTACGTGTTGGGCGGCGAAGAGGAAGATTACAATGCGGAGACTGGTGATCTTCAAAATAGCAAAATCCGTTATGTGCTTTACAAACCGTATATGACTGGCGAAACCACAGGCTTGCCCACAAAGCCACAGATTCCGGGAATGCCCTGGTTAATGGATGCCGGTACCCATCGTTCGCATATTATGATTTCACCGGTCAATAAATAAAGTGAGATTTGGGTGATTAACGCAGATGAAAGAATTTAATATATAATATTGAATTTTCCCGATTCGTGTTGACCTGTTTTAATTGATTTTTAAACATTTTTCTAAGCAATTCACCCAGGGCTTCAATACAAATTTATTTCCGCAAAGGCTTCAAGAAATATACTCAGCCACCTTGGGTTGTATACTGTAGATTGTAAACTGTATTCCCTGCCAATAGCTTGGTTTATAAAATTTACAGAATACGTTATACAGATTTACTTTATATTTCCCAGGGGTTCGATACAAATTTCTTTCCGCAAAAGCTTTATGAA
>JBBPYO010000365.1:0-2496 GCA_038199845.1 Flavobacteriales bacterium | reverse complement strand
ATGAAAAAGGCCTTTCCCTATCTGAAATCAAGAATAAAAGAACCAAGAAATGAACAAACTTGTAACCCTTAGAATTTATTTTGAAAGCGGACAAAAAATTAAGGACCGGTCTTTTTGGAAGAAATTATATTCCTCAGATTTTTCAAGCGAACTTATAAAAAGGGCGAAAGCGGCTGATTTAAAACAGGTTTTGCACCTTAATGTTAGCAAAGGATATTTTAATAATCAGAAAATAAACTGGGGAATCAGTGAAATTCGCCACGTCAAACATCCTCACATTATTGAAATTGTTGACGAGGAAACTAAAATCAATCAATTTCTGGAAGCGCAAAAGATATTTCTTGCAGATACTCAAATTATACTTATAAAAAGTGAGGTTCTACTCATAAATCAGCATGATAATATTTGGTCGCAGTAGTATCTAAGCAAGTCTTTTTACAAGTTTTTCTCTCATTTTTGAAAATTTCAGCAAAATTAACCTGACGAAAGAAATACGTATTAAACAGTATTTTTCGCCCTATTTATACCGTTTTTAGGTCTGAAATGCCAATAATTTCCATAAAAAAAGAGCGCTTTTAGCGCTCTTTTTTTATTTCTAGCGAATCTTAAACCCGCATTAAAAAGTGTTTTATTTTGTGGAGAACTTAAACGTGGTTGTCGTGTTATACGTTTCCCCGGGGTTTAAAACAGTCGTTGGAAATTCCTTTTGGTTTGGTGAATCCGGATAATGTTGTGTTTCCAGGCAAAAACCGGTGCGCTGGGCATACATTCCATTTCCACCGCGTTGCGGAAGCGTTCCGTCAAGAAAATTACCAGTGTAAAACTGAATTGCCGGCTCGTCAGTCATGACTTCCATAAACCTACCGCTTGCTTCGTGATAAGCTGATGCTACGTTACGCATGCTCCCCTGATCGTTCAGCACCCAGCAATGGTCGTAACCGCCGGCGATCTTCAACTGCTCATTATCGGCATTTACCTCTTTAGAAATCGCTTTTGCTTCGCGGAAATCAAAGGGCGTTCCTTCCACTTTTCGTAATTCTCCCGTTGGGATCAACGTTTTATCCACGGGCAGATAAGTATCTGCAGCAAGCGTTACAATATGATCTGTAATGGGTTTAGTGAAATCGCCAGACAGATTAAAATAGGAATGCTGCGTTAGGTTGAGCACTGTTTTTTTATCGGTTGTGGCCTTGTAATTTACTTCAAGACTGTTGTCATTTTTTAAGGTATAGGTCACTGTGGTTTTTAGCGTTCCAGGGTAACCCATTTCCATATCATTGCTGGTGTAGGTAAGTTTTAGTGCAGCACTATCTTCGTTTTTTGGCATTTCTTCAATCTGCCAAAATACTTTGTCAAAGCCTTTGTCACCACCGTGAAGACTATTGGGGCCATCGTTTACCGGTAGTTGATATTCTTTGCCATCCAACGAGAATTTACCATTCGCGATCCTGTTTCCATAACGGCCAATGAGCGCTCCAAAATAAGGATTATTCTCTTCATATTGAGAAAGCGAATCGAAACCGATCACCACATCCTCAAATTTCCCATCTTTATCGGGAGCCATTAAATGGGTGATGCGGCCACCATAATTAATGACCGAAACTTCCATTCCCTTTTCGTTTTTAAGGGTAAATTCAGTGATTTCCTGTCCGTCGGACATCGTTCCAAAAGCGAATTTTTCTATGGAAACTTCCTCGTTTTCAACCGGTTTTTCGGTGTTTTCGGTCGGTTTTTCCTTGTTTTCCCCTTTACAGTTTACGGCTACGCCAGAAATGGCGACCATAAAAAGGCCGAACAGTACGCGATTGTATCTTTTCATAATTTTATAAATTTTAGGTTACATTCCATGCTGAAAGAGTTGATAATAGGCCTCGTTTGCATGCAGTTTATCTTTAAAGTCCCGAACTTTAGTCTGTTCATCAATGACCAAAAGTTCGATGCCGGCAATTTCAGCAAAATCTTCCATAAACTCCGTAGTTATCGCCTGACTATAAACGGTATGGTGCGCGCCACCGGCAAGAATCCACGTTGTGGCTGCAATATCCAAGTTTGGTTTACAATCCCAAAGTACACGCGCAACGGGTAAATTAGGCAAATCTTCTTCTGGTTTTACCGCTTTCACTTCATTGACGATCAACCTAAAACGGTTGCCCATGTCTACCAATGAAGAATTGATCGCATTGCCCGCTGGCGAATTAAATACCAAACGCGCCGGATCTTCCTTCCCTCCTATTCCCAGCGGATGCACTTGACATTCAGGTTTTCCTTCCGCGATAGACGGACAAATCTCGAGCATGTGAGATCCCAAAACATAGGATCCTTTTGCTGAGAAATGATACGTATAATCTTCCATAAAAGAAGTTCCTGCTTCAAGGCCATAACTCATAACTTTCATGGCGCGTAAAAGCGCGGCCGTTTTCCAGTCGCCTTCGGCACCAAAACCGTAACCATCAGCCATTAACCGCTGGGTTGCGATACCCGGTAATTGCTTGAGTT
>JBBPYO010000364.1:0-2854 GCA_038199845.1 Flavobacteriales bacterium | reverse complement strand
ATTTCGCGAACAGATTTTTACACCTTGGTGCATAAATTTCCGCAGTTTGAGCGTATTTATAGGGAGATTTTAGAATTTGGTTTTATCACTTCCCAAAAGCGGATCTATGGTTTTCAGGGATTTGACGCGCTAGAAAAAGTGCGCTGGGTGATCAAGAACCAGCCGCAGATCCTGCAACGCGTTTCCAATAAAATGGCCGCTTCTTACCTTGGAATTTCACCGGCTACTTTAAGCAGGGTCAAATCAAAGTTGTAAAAACGTTGATATAGATCAAGACATAAATATAAATACCGTCATATCTTTGCTCGAAATCAGCATGGATGAACATGCTCTTTTCAAACAAATACTATGAACACAAATATATTTTTAGGTATCAGGGTCGTTTTTGGAATCTTCCTGCTCTTTTTCGGTTTTGACCACTTTTTTAATTATATCCCCTTTCCTGAAATGGCGCCAGAAGCCAATGCGTATTTCGGCAATCTGCTTTCCACGGGTGTTATGCAAATGGTTGGGATTGTAGAAATCGCTTCGGCTTTGGCTTTTATTTTTAATAAATATGGCGCGTTAATGGCGATTATACTCATGAGCGTTTCCATTAATGCAGTGCTTTTTCATATCGCTTTAGATCCGCCCAAAATCTATGGGGCGCTGGTACTTTTGATCCTCAATATTATTATGCTGTACTATTATAGAAAACAATACGGCCAACTTTTAAAAGCTTAAGGAATATGAAAAATGCGGTTTTTTTATTATTGATTTTATTGTGCAGCGGTTCTGCGATTGCGCAAGAGAAAGCCTTTCAATTGTCAACCCATATTCTTGATATTTCCGAAGGAATGCCGGCGGCAAATGTTACTGTTAAGTTGGAGAAAATGGCAAATTCGGGAGGAAAATGGCAATTTATAGCAGAAAAACAGACTATGGAAAATGGCCGTATCAACGATTTTTTACCTGCTTCCGAAGAAAATAAAGGGATCTATCGTTTTACGTTTTATGTAGCCGATTATTATAAGAAACTGAATAAGGAAACTTTTTATCCTTTTATCGAAGTGGTTTTTAAGTTGGAAGACGCGGTTCATTATCACGTACCTATTACCCTTTCGGCTTTCGGTTATTCAACGTATCGCGGTAGTTGATTTTATATTTTTAAAGAACACGAGTTCTATTCTAAATTGCGGTTCATAAGATCTTTTGAAACCTTAATTTTTAAATAATCAAGCTATAATGAACTGGATTTTACTGATTATCGCAGGACTGTTTGAAATTGCTTTTGCAGGCTGCCTGGGCAAAGCAAAAGAAAGTGTTGGTACAGTAGCCATTTACTGGTACCTCGGTTTTTTTGTCTGTGCGGCAATAAGTATGCTTTTATTGCTCAAAGTGAGCCGGGTACTTCCCATAGGAACTGCATATGCGGTTTGGACAGGGATTGGCGCGGTGGGAACGGTGATCATCGGTATTTATATATTCAAGGAACCGGCCACTTTTTGGCGTTTGTTTTTTATTACGACCCTAATTATTTCCATAGTGGGACTCAAGGTCGTTTCCCATTAAGCACTTCAATTAATATTTCCATTACTTTTTAAAATCAGCTAGTCCCGCGTGGTTTAGCCAACTATTTAATAAACCAAAAATGAAAAACCAACTATCAAACCCAGTGCTTTATTTAATGAGTATTTCGGCTGGGCTTATAGTTGCAAATTTGTATTATAATCAGCCACTTTTACATCAGATGGCGGTAGATTTTGGCGTGAGCCAGTCTACCATTAGCAATGTGGCACTTTCTACCCAGATCGGTTATGCGCTGGGGTTGTTGTTTATAATTCCGCTGGGGGATAAGGTTTCCAACAAGAAAATCTTAAAATTTGATTTCTTGCTGATGATCATTTCCCTTGTGGCCGCCGCGCTTTCAAATTCGATTTTATTGCTGATCATCAGCAGTTTTTTTATCGGTTTTTCCTCCGCACTGCCGCAATTGTTTGTTCCCATGGCCGCCCAGCTAGCAAGTGATGAAGGGCGCGGTAGGGCGATAGGGATCGTTATGAGCGGTTTGCTTGTAGGTATTCTAGGGAGCAGGGTGATCAGTGGTCTGGTTGGGGAGCAATTCGGCTGGCGCTTTATGTATTATGCCGCCACCGTTTTAATGATTCTTTTATTTTTTCTTTTACAATATAAACTTCCCAAACTGACACCGACATATGAAGGCAGTTACGGTAGTTTGCTCAAATCCATTGGTTATTATTTTAGAACAGAACCGTCTGTGCGTTTGGCCGCTCTTCGTGGCGGGCTGGGTTTTGCCGGTCTGAGTGCGTTCTGGACGACCTTGGTTTTTCTGATGGAGGATTCTTTCGGTTACGGCAGCGATGTGGCCGGTGGTTTTGGTCTTTTTGGTGTGATCGGTGCCGTGGCCGCTACGGTGGTGGGTAAAATGAACGATAAGGTAAGCAAGAACAAGCTTATTCTCTATGCAGTGCTGCTGATGATTGTTTCCTGGGGAATCTTTTTCTTTTCCGCCACATCGCTTATTGGACTCATCGCGGGAGTAATTTTGGTGGATTTGGCCTTTCAGGCGCTTCATATTACCAATCAGAATATTATTTTTTCCAAGAATCCCGAAGCCCGCAACCGGGTCAATACCATTTATATGGTGGGATTTTTTGTGGGTGGCGCGTTGGGGACGGTTCTTGGTGCATATGCGTATGAAAATTTTGGTTGGCACGGGGTCGCGGGGTTGGGTATTATTTTATCGGTAGCGATTGTGGTGGTGCACGTTATTTTTAGGAGGAAAACGGTTTGACGCGATTGTAAGTCGTTTAAATAGATTTTGGGCGTTCCCCTGCGGGTCGGGCTTTACGCT
>JBBPYO010000363.1:0-4518 GCA_038199845.1 Flavobacteriales bacterium | reverse complement strand
TGGATGTACCTCAACGGGGTTATTCTGGTATCACCGACCGGACTCGGTATCGAGCGGGGAACGGTCATGGAGGCTGCCAATCTTCTTCCCTATTTTGCTGCTGCAGCATGGTTTCATAAAAAACTTCCATCAGATTTACAGGCCAAAGATTTAACCGATCTATTGCCAGAAGTTGAACAATACACATTGAATGAGCTTGTTCCCATAATGGTAAAAGGAGGCACTATTTCAGAGGATGAAAAGCAAAAAGCAGCCGCCCGTATCGCGCGATATTCCGGTTTGTCCGAGAAAGTGATTTTGGAGCATGACCTAAGGATTCCAGAACGTTTTTTCTGGAAAGAATTGCTAAGGGACGAAGGATATACCATTGGCAGGCTGGATTCCCGATACTTGGGTATTGATAAAAGCGATGCCGGTGAAGCGCCAGATTATGCTGCAGAAATCACGTCTTGGCAGCATTCCTTCACACCCGCTATTAATTATTATTTCAAAAACTACCTGAATTATAATACAGATCTAGAATATTATATAGGAGGACATACGCGCCCGTGGGATAGAAGCGAGAACACAACTGGAGATGATCTGCGCCAGGCCATGTCACAGAATCCCTATTTACACGTGATGGTCCAGTCCGGATATTTTGATGGTGCCACAGATTACTTTAATTCAAAATACAATCTTTGGCAAATGGATCTGAGTGGAAAATTAAAAGAAAGAATGAGTTGGAAGGGTTACCGGAGTGGACATATGATGTACTTAAGAACGGAAGATCTGGAGTCTGCCAGTGAAGACATCCGTGAATTTATAAAACGCTCCACGCCCAAGAAGGGGCAACCCGCGCAATATCTAAGAAAAACGGAATAATAATCAAAATCTTATACGAATGAAAAGAATTATTACTATTGCCTTCGTCTTGCTTATTTGTGCCTTTCCCCTAAGTGCACAACAATTAAATACGGATATGGATTCCACGGTAACGACTACGGGGCAGGTTACCATAAAGGGAGCCCAAATAAAATACAAAGCAACTACTGGAAAACAACCGGTCTGGAATGAAAAGGGCGATATTATTGCCGGGCTCTTTTTTACCTATTATGAAAGAACCGGTGTCAGTGATATAGCAAATCGACCTTTGGTGATTTCCTTTAATGGCGGGCCTGGCTCTGCGTCGGTTTGGATGCATATTGCTTACACTGGTCCTAAAATCCTTTCCATAGATGATGAAGGATATCCCATACAGCCCTACGGAATCAAGGACAATCCGTATTCCATTCTCGATGTGGCAGATATAGTATATGTGAATCCAGTAAATACCGCATATTCCAGAGCCGTTAGCACCATGGACGAAAAGGAGGTAGCGAAAAAGTTTTTTGGCGTAACTCAGGATATTGAATATCTGGCAACATGGATAAACACCTTCGTTACTCGACAGAACCGTTGGGAATCTCCAAAATATCTTATTGGTGAGAGCTACGGCACACCACGGGTCTCCGGATTATCGCTGGAACTTCAGAATTCCCATTGGATGTACCTTAATGGGGTTATTCTGGTGTCGCCTACCAGTTTAGGCATCGAGAGGGGTACTGCAGTTGAGGATGCTAACTTTCTGCCATATTATGCAGCCGCAGCATGGTTCCATAAGAAACTTCCACCGGATCTCCAGTCAAAGGATTTGACCGAAGTATTGCCCGAGGTTGAACAATACACAATAAATGAGCTTATTCCAATAATGGCCAAGGGAGGTTCTATTTCAGAATCGGAAAAAACAGAAACGGCCAAACAAATTGCCAACTATACGGGTTTATCTGAAAAGGTAATTCTAGAACATAACCTTAGAATCCCTAAAAGTTTTTTTTGGAAAGAACTATTACGCGATGAAGGTTTCACTATCGGTAGGTTAGATTCTAGATATTTGGGTTTGGATAAAAGTGATTCGGGAGAAAGTCCTGATTATTCCGCAGAACTTACCAGTTGGTTACATTCGTTTACCCCTGCCATCAATTATTATATAAAAAACAATTTAAACTATAAGACTGATCTGCATTATAACATGTTCGGTCCGGTAAGACCTTGGGACAATAGTGAAAACACTACTGGAGATGACCTTCGTCAGGCGATGTCACAAAACCCCTATCTGCATGTAATGGTGCAATCAGGTTATTATGATGGAGGAACAGATTACTTCAACGCCAAGTACAATCTATGGCAAATGGACCTGAGTGGCAAACTGAAGGATCGTATGAGTTGGAAAGGCTACCGCAGCGGACACATGATGTATTTGCGAACTGAAGATCTGGAGAGTTCGAATGAACATATCCGGGAATTTATAAAACTATCAACACCCAAAGATGGTCAAGCGGCAAAATATAACAGGAAGAATTAGAAATGGGCTAAACATTTATCTTTGGATGGAAGTTCAATCAAATGGCAATTACCTACTTTTTTGATCTAAAATGATATAAACACTAATATGAAATACAAAATGAAGAACTCTCAATGTAGCTTATTATTTTTAACACTTGTTCTGATAATCCACACGGTTAGTGGCCAAATCACCAAAGCTCCAAACAGAAGTGAAGGAGAAGGCCCATGGGAACAATTAATAATCAGAGGTGCTACCCTGATAAATGGCACTTTGGCACCACCACAAGGGCCCGTTGACATTGTAGTTGAAAACAATCGTATTGTGGAGGTTAAGGTGGTAGGTTTTCCCGGGGTGGAAATAAAAGAAGCACAACGTCCACAATTAAAAGCTGGGGGTAAAGAACTCGATGCAAATGGAATGTATATTTTGCCCGGTTTTGTTGACACCCACGCGCATATAGGCGGTGTAGCACAAGGAACCCCAGCAGAATATGTTTTCAAATTATGGATGGGTCACGGTATTACTACTATAGCTGATCCAGGATCCGGTAATGGTATTGACTGGACCTTAGATCAGAAAAACAAAAGCAATAAAAATGAAATAACTGCTCCAAGAATTAAAGCCTATACTTTTTTTGGAAGTAACTTAAACGGTAAAAGTGGAAGGAAAGACATTTCAACGCCGGAGGAAGCTAGGGAATGGGTTCGTGAAAATGCTAAATTAGGTGCAGATGGAGTTAAGTTTTTTGGCGCCGAACCTGCAATTATGCAAGCTGCTCTTGAAGAGAACAAAAAACTGGGATTGCGTTCAAAAATGCATCATGCCCAAATTTACGTAGGAGGATGGAATGTGCTCAATAGTGCCAGAGCTGGCCTAACTTCTATGGAACATTGGTACGGGCTGCCCGAAGCCTTATTTGCTGACAGAACTGTGCAAGATTACTCTCTGGATTATAACTACCAGAATGAACAAAATAGATTTGGAGAGGCAGGTACATTATGGGCACAGGCGGCAAAACCATATTCCGAAAAATGGAACGAGGTAATGAACGAGCTTTTATCATTGGACTTTACCCTATCCCCCACCATGGTAATTTATGAAGCAAACCGAGATTTGGCGCGAGCCAGAAGAGCAGAATGGCATGAGGAGTACACTTTGCCCACTCTTTGGGATTTTTACGCTCCCAGCAAAGAATCACATGGTTCTTATTGGCATTATTGGGGAACGGAGCAAGAAATTGAGTGGAAAGAAAATTACAGACTTTGGATGGCCTTTATAAACGAGTATAAAAATCGAGGGGGAAGAGTTACGGTTGGTACAGACGCTGGATTTATATATGAACTTTATGGTTTTGCATATCCCAGAGAACTTGAACTTTTACGTGAAGCAGGTTTCCATCCACTTGAGGTTATAAAGGCCGCTACGCTCAACGGCGCTGAAGCATTGGGAATGGCGGACGATATTGGCTCCATTACTGTTGGGAAATTAGCGGATTTTGTGATTGTTGAGGAAAATCCTTTAGTGAATCTTAAATCCTTTTACGGTACCGGTGCAATAAAACTGCAGGACGATAATACCGTAACACGCGTGGGTGGCGTAAAGTACACGATAAAAGATGGTATAATCTACGATGCTAAAAAATTGTTATCAGACGTGAAGGCTATGGTTGACAAGGAAAAAGCAGAAAAAGGTTATAAAATAATCCAACCTGGTATGAGCGGCTCAAAGAATTAACCCTTATTGTACTATTGGAGCGATATTTCACTTCTGCCCCTATCGAGCAAATAGCTAATTAATGGTGGTATTTATTCAAGTTTATAAATACCACCATTATTTATTAGCAAATTCGTTCTTCTTATAAATGAAGTTTTTTTACCAAAAAAATGAGCACGATGTGGATTGAAATTATAAGATTATTTTAATATCTACAGAATGTTTCAATGAAATATTATCCTTTCCAGAAATCCATCTGATTTTATACAATTTCGAGCCATTTTCAACCATTTTAGGGCGTTTTTGGGCGTTTCCCTGCGGGTCGGGCTTTCTGTTGCAATCTTTTTGCTCGTTCCTCGCAAAAAGGATTTCCTCTTCAATCCCTAACGCGAAATTCGATTTCATTGAATAAAGGTTGGTTTTGAATAGTTCTAGGTTTG
>JBBPYO010000362.1:0-3948 GCA_038199845.1 Flavobacteriales bacterium | reverse complement strand
CAATTACAATAACCCCATTGAGGTCCTAAAAGAAAAGTGTGTTGCACTTATGGGTTGAACTCAGCAATGTTATTATATCCAATTTGTTTAATTGAGAGTAGGTTACTAATCAGTTTTTTATAATTCCTTGTAAAAAATCTTTTAATTACTGAGCAAGTATCCTAAACATACCTTTTGCGAAATTCACGTGGATTTTCATTGGTAATCTTTTTAAAAATACGATTGAAGTACGAAAGGCTTTGAAAGCCGGAATCATAACAGGAGTCGCTCACAGTCTTGCCAGACATTAAATCTCTTTTAGATTGACTAATGCGGTATCGGTTTAAGAATTCAGTAAAGCTGTACTTTGTCATTTTCTTAAAGTATCGGCAAAACGCTTCTTTCGTCATATGGGCAAGATCGGCCATTTCTTGAAGCGCTATTTTACGATGATAGTTTTTATCGATATGTGCGAAAATTAAGGTGATACGTTTTTGATTCTTATCACTGATCCGATTGTTGTATGGGCGATCGTGCAAAAGCGTTACCTCTTCAGACTGCGATAGCTCATGTAATATTTCTAATAATTGCAAATACTGTTTGATGGGGTCCAAACCCGCTAATGCGAATAATTTCTCCCCAAGTTCTTTTTTTAGTTTCCCTTGAAAGGCCAGACCATGTTTTGATTTCTGGAACATAGTATTGATCAATGACATTTCTGGTGTTCCGTAAAAATTAGCTTCCACTAATTCTTTCTTTAGATGAACAACGACTTTTCTATAATCAGTTTTTACCCCATAGTCAAAATTCAAATGAGGAATGTTCGATCCTATTAATACCAGATCATTTCCTTTATAGGTTGAAATATGATTCCCCACGTGGCGGGTGGCGTCTGCATTTTCAATATAGACGAGTTCGTACTCCGGATGGAAGTGCCAAAAAAACAAATCATTCAGCCTAGGATTGAACATTATACTAAACGATCGGTTGACTTTATTAGTTATCGTTTCGAGCTGAACTTTCATGACGTTATTTAAAAAAAGAGGGTGTAAATCCTAGTGTAATTAAAAAATATCAATATAATACAAGTTTTGGCTAACAGCGGTAAACTTTTCTCGAAATTTCTTAATGATCTTTGTATTGATGATTCAATGGAGGAATCTATTTAATTTCAAGGTATTACATCACATAATGAATAGGAAGAATTTAATTCTCCTAAAATAGGATATGATGTATTTAAAGTCAATTCTTTTAAAATCTGAAAATTGCTCTAGTAAATGTGCACATGCTTGTCTTGAAAACATATTCTCAAAAAAGTTTATAGAAACAATCAAATGGCACTTAATAATTGATTTCAATATCAATTGGTTTAGACTGTGGGCAGACTAAAGAACAACACGTTAAGTATAAATTAATAAAACGTATACGACATGAAAAATACAGAAAAGACGATGGTTCCTGGCAACGAACATAAAGAAATTCCGGGTAACCCTTCTACCGCAAAAAGTAGCAACGTTAAATTACGAAAAGAAGCAACTGCCGATTCGCTTAAGGTCTTGACTTTAGAGCAATGGGAGTTTTGGAAAGAGAACGGCTATGTGGTCGTTAAAAATGCAGTATCCCAGGAACAAGCTCAACAAACTGCCGCATTTCTTTGGGAATTCGAGGAAAAAGATCCTGACGAAAAAGAAACATGGTATACACAAGCCAGAGCTGAAATGAAAATGAAAGAACTGGCGGGAACAGGGATGGTTGAGGTATATAATAATCAGTATTTATGGAACAACCGTCAAACACAGCGCGTCTATGATGCCTTTACTGATATTTGGGGAACCGAAAAATTGTGGGTGACCATAGATCGGGCTAATTTGAATTTTCCTATGCGGCCCGGTTATGAATACAAAGGATTTATTCATTGGGATTATGATCCTGAAACAAAACCACAGAACGTCCAGGGGGTATTGGCTCTTACCGATCAGACCGATAAGAATATGGGAGGATTTCAATGTATACCTTGGCTGTACAAACATTATGACACATGGAAATTGACACAACCGGAAGATAGAGATCACTTTAAACCTGATGTAGCCAGTCTGGAAGACAAATTGGTAAAAGTTGCCATGGAGATAGGCGATCTCTTAATCTTCAATAGTTCACAGCCACACGGCATTCGTCCCAACAAATCTGAAGATCAAGTTCGAATTGCCCAGTACATTGCAATGATGCCCGCACAGGAGGATAATGAAGCATTGAGGAACTGGAGAATCAATTCTTGGAAAAACAGACAGGCTCCTGAGGGCTATGCCTTTCCCGGTGATCCACGGAATTGGGAACAGACAAAATATAAAAAAGCTGAATTATCAGAACTCGGTGAGAAATTATTGGGATTGAAAAATTGGTAATCCATTGCAAATCGTGTTCGAAAGTGGGGCTCCTTCCTGGCGGCCCCACTTTTAGTATTCAATAAAATCAAATCTAACTAAACCCAGTAAACTTTAAAAATGGAGTTTCTGGATATCACAATTATCGTTCTTTATTTTGACACTATTCTATGCATTAAGACAGATTTTTCAGCCCCGAAATTTCGCAGGTATTTTATCTTTAACATACACTTCAATTTGTTTTCGTATCATTGATTTATTTTGACCGGCATAAATTTAAGAATCCCTATTTTTGTGGAATGCCAACGACAACACTACCCACCGAAACCAAGAGCGAACTACTACAACTGTTAAAAACCAAATTTGGTTATGACAGTTTCAGGCCTAATCAAGAAGCGGTCATCGCAGATGTAATGGCAGGCCGTGATACGATGGCGGTAATGCCTACAGGCGGCGGAAAGTCACTGTGTTTTCAATTGCCGGCACTTGCCCTTCCGGGAACCGCGCTTGTGATCTCACCGCTTATTGCGCTCATGAAAGACCAGGTGGACGCATTGCGTGCAAACGGAATAGAAGCCGCTTATTTTAATAGTTCGCAGCCACAAATAGAACAAAAACATACCCTCAGCCAGTTAGAAAATGGTTTGCTACAACTCATTTATGTCGCTCCAGAAAGTCTTTCGCTGTTAGATAATTACTTAAACAAAATCACCATAAACCTCATCGCGGTAGATGAGGCGCACTGTATTTCATCCTGGGGACATGACTTTCGCCCTGCCTACACACAATTGGGCTATCTCAAAAGGCGAATGATGCATGTGCCCATGATCGCGCTCACCGCCACGGCAGACAAGCCCACGCAAGTTGATATCATAAAACAGCTTGCCATTCCGCAGGCTAAAAGGCATTTAGCCTCTTTTGACCGTAGCAACCTGTATCTGGAAGTGCGACCCGGAAATAACCGCATCAAGCAAATCCTCGATTTTTTAAAAACCCGAAAGGATGAAAGCGGTATCGTTTATTGCCTGAGCCGTAAAAACACGGAATCGCTTGCCGAAAAGTTACAGGCTGCAGGCCATAATGCCGAAGCCTATCACGCCGGTCTAACTTCGGAAGAGCGTATGCTGGTTCAGGAAAATTTTATCAATGACCGCGTGCCCATTGTGGTGGCCACGATTGCCTTTGGAATGGGGATTGACAAAAGTAACGTGCGCTGGGTCATTCACTACAATATGCCCAAGAATATTGAAGGGTATTATCAAGAAATCGGCCGGAGCGGGCGTGACGGTCTGCCCGCACACACGTTGCTTTTTTACAGTTATGCAGATACCGTGCAACTACGCAAATTTGCTCAGGGAAGCCCCACCGAAGAATACCAGCTGGCCAAACTGGACCGCATGCAGCAATATGCCGAGGCGCTGAGCTGCCGTAGAAAAGCGTTGCTCAATTACTTTGGCGAGTTTATCTATGAAGATTGCGGCAATTGCGACACCTGTAAAACGCCGCCCCGCTATTTTGACGGCACCGTGCTTGCCCAAAAGACGTGTTCTGTCATATCCCGCCTAAAAGAACAAGAGGCCATGGGGAT
>JBBPYO010000361.1:0-6672 GCA_038199845.1 Flavobacteriales bacterium | reverse complement strand
GGTTATAGATCGTATATCAAAACTAATTAATACTACTTAAACATCCAATGTTTGACCTTTTTATAAGTAAAAATGGTCGAACATTGGGTGTTTTGAACGAAAAATTATAATGGCAGGAAAAACTCTTTTTGATAAAGTCTGGGATGCTCATGTTGTCGATACGGTCGCAAACGGCCCGCAGGTTTTATACATTGATAAGCATCTTATTCACGAAGTAACGAGTCCGCAGGCTTTTGCAGAACTTGAGGAGCGCGGTATTCCCGTGGCGCGTCCCGATCAGATCGTAGCTACGGCAGATCATAACACGCCAACGATAAATCAACATTTGCCTATAAAGGATGCTTTATCCCGCAACCAACTCCAAAAACTGACCGAAAATTGTGAAAAATACGGCATTACGCTTTATGATCTGGGTCATGAATTTAACGGTATCGTACATGTGATCGCGCCAGAGCTTGGCATTACCCAGCCTGGCATGACGATGGTTTGCGGAGACAGCCACACCTCTACTCACGGGGCTTTTGGAACGATTGCCTTCGGAATTGGAACCAGCCAGGTGGCGCAAGTTTTTGCCAGTCAGTGTCTTTTATTGACCAAACCGAAAAAACTTCGGGTTTCGGTAAATGGGGAACTGAAAAATGGCGTGTTGCCGAAAGATGTGATTTTATATGTTATTTCACAATTAGGTACAAACGCCGGTACCGGTTATTTTTGTGAATATGCCGGAAACGTTTTTGAGGAAATGAGCATGGAAGGTCGCATGACCGTTTGCAATATGAGTATAGAAATGGGCGCCCGCGGCGGAATGATCGCTCCAGATGAAATTACTTTCAAGTATATAAAAGGCAGAAAATTTGCCCCAAAAGGAGGAGAATGGGAACGAAAAGTTGCTTACTGGAAGACGCTTCCCACCGATGCCGATGCCGAATTTGACAAAGAATACAACTTTGACGCGGCAGATATAGAGCCCATGCTCACGTACGGCACAAACCCAGGCATGGGAATGAAAATAAGCGGCCACATTCCAGATACAGATGATGAAAACCTTGAAAAATCATTGGATTATATGGGTTTCAACAAAGGGGAAAGCCTTATCGGAAAACCTATTAATTATGTATTTATAGGAAGTTGTACCAATTCGCGAATTGAAGATTTCCGCATCGCGGCAAATTATGTGAAGGGAAAACATAAAGCGGAAAATGTAAACGCATGGCTCGTTCCCGGCTCCCAACAAGTGGCTAAGCAACTGGTGGAAGAAGGTCTTTATCATATTTTTACCGAAGCCGGTTTTGACCTGCGCCAGCCCGGTTGTTCGGCGTGCCTGGCAATGAATGATGATAAGATCCCTAATGGGGAATATTGCGTTTCTACCTCAAACCGTAATTTTGAAGGACGTCAGGGACAGGGCGCGCTGACTATTTTGGCGAGTCCGTTGATGGCCGCCGCCACCGCAGTGGAAGGAAAAATCGTCGACATTACCAAAAACCTAAACTAATGGAAAAGTTCACAAAACTTACCGATACAGCAGTTCCGCTGCCCATAGAAAATATTGACACAGATCAAATCATTCCGGCTCGTTTCCTCAAAGCAACCGATAAAAAAGGCTTTGGCGATAATGTGTTCCGCGATTGGCGATTCAACAATGATGGTAGTGAAAACGAGGATTTCGTCCTTAATAACAATGCGTTTTCTGGTCCAATTCTGGTGGCAGGTGACAATTTTGGTTGCGGTTCCAGTAGAGAACACGCTGCCTGGGCACTTGGTGGCTATGGCTTTAAAGTTGTGGTAAGTAGTTTTTTTGCAGATATTTTTAAGGGAAACGCACTCAATAATGGCATTTTACCCTTACAAGTAACGCCCGATTATTTAAAAAACCTGCTACAAACAGTCAAAGAAAATCCAAAAACCAAAATCACTATAGACCTGGAAAAACAAGTGATTACTTCTAAAGTGGGTGAGCAATCTTTTGACATAGATCCGTATAAAAAAGTTTGCATGATCAATGGTTATGATGATATTGACTATTTACTCAGCAAAAAGGAAACCATAGAAACCTTTGAAAAAGAGCGAGAAATGGCTTTTTAAGTCAAAAAATAGACTTTTTTGATCTAAAAATTTAGCCAGATTAGCAATTTTTAAAATGGTTGTTTATCTCCATTTTTACCCTAAATTTGCTTGAAAACCCCAATAAACTTCACAAAACACCCGAAAAATGGCCAAATTTGACCATATTTTCCATAAAAAATAATGTTATGAGATTTAAAATAGCCCTTCTTCCCGGTGACGGTATTGGTCCTGAAGTTATAGACCAGGCCGTAAAAGCGCTTGATGCTATCGCTGATGTTTTTAATCATACGTTTATCTATAGCCAAGCGCTTGTAGGCGCTGTTGCCATTGATACCACGGGCGATCCGCTCCCAGAGGAAACTCTAGAGGTTTGCAGGGAAAGCGATGCCATTCTTTTTGGAGCTATTGGCCATCCCAAATATGATAATGACCCATCAGCTAAAGTTCGGCCAGAACAAGGCCTGCTTAAATTGCGAAAATCCTTGGGATTGTTTTGCAACGTACGGCCGGTAAAGGCGTACGAGCAACTTATTGAAAATTCGCCACTGCGCCGGGAAATCATTTCAGGCACCGATATCAGTATCTTTAGAGAACTGACTGGCGGAATTTATTTTGGCACCAAAGAACTTAGCGAAGACGGCCAGACTGCAAGTGATGGTTGCTCATATTCGGTAGATGAAATTTCACGTATTACGCATTTAGCCTTTAAGGAAGCCCAAAACCGACGTAAGAAACTAACCTTAGTTGACAAAGCAAATGTGCTGGAAACCTCGCGCCTTTGGAGAAAAACAGTGAAAGAAATCGCCAAGGAGTATGACGATGTTCAACTTGATTTTCTCTTTGTTGACAATGCAGCGATGCAACTTATTTTAAACCCAAAACAGTTTGATGTAATTCTTACCGAAAATCTTTTTGGCGATATAATCAGCGATGAAGCGAGTGTCATCGGTGGTTCTATAGGATTGCTCGCATCTTCTTCCATAGGTTATGAGAATGCCATGTTTGAGCCTATTCACGGTTCTTTTCCGCAGGCAACTGGAAAGAATATTGCAAATCCACTGGCATCCATTCTTTCTGCTGCTATGATGTTGCATCATTTGGATCTTCATAAAGAAGCGCAGGCGATAGAAAAGGCGGTAGAAAAGTCCCTCGAACTGAAAATAACCACTTCAGATATCAATCCAAAGAATCCCTTTACCACTACAAAAATTGGGGATTTTATCGCAGATTATATCACGCATCCCAATGACACCAACATCAATTATAAAAATGTGCATATGGGGCAGAGTACGATTATATAATTGGATATTGCATTAGAAAAACTCATTGATTTTTCGGATATTTATAGTTCAAAAGATAAAAAATGGCAACAGTTGATACTATTAGAAATGGTTTGATAACTAAAATCTTATCCATCAGAAACAAAGAATTCTTACAAGCTCTTGATAAATTGATTACTTCAAGTTCGTCTCTATCAGAAGTGGTCGAATTGACAAATGAGCAGAAAATAATGTTAGAGATGAGTGAAAAAGATATAAAGAATGGAAAACTGATTTCTCAAGACGCAATGAATCAAAGAAATCTTAAATGGCTGAACTCAATATAATTTGGACAAGAACGGCCGATTTACAACTTATTGAAGTTTTAGAATATTGGGTTAAAAGAAATAAATCTAATACGTATTCCATTAAACTTTTGAAATTAGTTATGGAAAGAACTAACCAAATAGCAAAAACACCTTTTATTTACAAACTGACCGATTTTAAGGACATTCGAGTTGCTTCTCTTGGGAATTATAGTATCTATTATCAAGTTTCGGACGCAAACTTGATAATTTATTCTTTTTGGGATAATCGGCAAAATCCTCAAAAACTTTTGGAAATATTACAAAATAAAAAATAAAGTTGCACTGGCGTCCATTCTTTCTGCTGCCATGATGTTACATCATTTGGATCTTCATAAAGAAGCGCAGGCGATAGAAAAGGCGGTAGAAAAATCCCTCGAACTGAAAATAACCACTTCAGATATCAATTCAAAGAATCCCTTCACCACCACAAAAGTAGGGGGTTTTATCGCGGATTATATTACGCATCCCAATGACTCCAACATCAATTATAAAAATGTACACATGGGACAGAGTACCATTATTTAATTAGAGTTTGATAGTTCTCAAAAAACGCAAAATTGAGAACATTTTGAAAAATCAGTTTATGCGATCTTGAAAGCAAAACAAATACAGATTATTTCCGATTTTAATACACTTTTGACGCAACCTTTTGTTATTTCTTGTATCTAATTAGAAATACACATTTATGAGACGTCTCTGGTTCGGTTTTTTCGCAATTGCATTTATAATGTTTGGTTCATGCTCGGCTAGCAATGATAATGATAACGGTATTATTACGGAAGTTGATTTTGAGAGTCCGTCTTTTCTAATTGGTAAATGGAAAGTAGTGGGTTCTTATTTGAGTGCAGGCGGACCACAGTATTACGTCGAAGTTGAAGATGGTGAAACTTTGGATTTTGCCAGTGATGGCCGTTTTAGTTCAAGTGAATTTTCAGAATGTTCTCAGGGCACGTATTCGATTGATGGCGATGAACTTACACTTGATTACAACTGCGAAGCTTTTAATAAGAAATTTCCTGATTTAAGCGGAAAATTTATTTATTACATTAGTAATGAAACTACGTTTTTACTGTTAAGTCCTGTTAGTCTTCGATGTATTGAGGGATGCAGTACTAAGTATAAGAAAATATCAAATTAATTCCCATTTGATCCAATGAAATAGTTGGTTAGCTATAAATTATCGTCCACCTGCAACAAAATCTTTCGGGATTATTTCATGTTCTCACAAAGATTACTAATCCGTTAATGCGATTCTGAAATAGATTCAGAATGACGGATTCAGTACTTTTTGTAAATGCCTTCAATATTTTTTTTCCGAAAACAAACTATTAATCTCAGCCGTAATTTTATGCAACTCCCGCCATTCTATGAACAACTACAACTAAAATCGGAAGCTTTGGGTTTTAATATGCCCTCAGATGTATTGTTGGGCAGTTTATTAAAAACCTTGGTTACTTCTAAACCAAACGGTAATTTTCTAGAACTGGGCACGGGCACTGGTCTTTCCCTATCATGGATGATTGACGGAATGAATGATACTTCAACACTTATATCGCTGGATAATGAAGAAACACTGCTTCAAGTTGCGCGGGAGCATTTTGATAAAGATCAACGGGTTTCAATCCTTTGTGTAGATGGCGCAAAATGGATCACGAATTATAACGGCAATTCTTTCGATCTGATCTTTGCCGATACCTGGCCGGGAAAGTACACAAATCTAGAGGAGACTTTAGCTCTGGTTAAACCGGGCGGCTTTTATGTGGTTGATGATCTCAATCCACAGAAAAATTGGCCAGATGGTCATGATAAAAAAGCGGAAAAGCTAATTGAAGATCTAGCATCGCGTGATGATTTTAACTTAACACGATTGGACTGGTCTACGGGCATTATTGTAATGAGCAGAAAATCTTTTGCTGAAAAACCGCAAGAATAGCGCGTCCTGTGCGATAACTTTTCCAAAGTTTGAAACTTTGGAAAAGTTGACTCGGTTGGCAATTGAATTCTGAATTCTAAAAAACCTGTTCTATTGGGAACTTATAACATCCAGTTCCTTAATTTCCCTTTTATATTCTGCTGGCAATATGATTTTTTTGATAAGCCGATCTGCGGAAATAATTCGGCTCATTTTATAAAAAGGCAGTAAAAAGTAAAGCAGCGATGTTTTTTTTAAATCCAATAACTGTCTGACTTTCTCCGGAATGATCAACTTTTGACCTTCAATTAAAAAGAGATAACGAATACCGCCCAAATGCTTTTTATATTGTTTGAAAAGATCTTCGGTATACTCACTTTTCTTTAAATCATTTTCCAAATGCGCTGCACGCTGCGGCAACCAACTTTCATAATTTGGAGCAAGATCTTTGAGCTTCATGCGTTCCCCCACTCGGGCAAAAACGGTATAAACTTCTTCCTTTTCCGCAAGTGTCAGTTTTCGCTCCAACACTTCAAACGAAGAAATGGAATAATAGATAAGCATAAAAAGCACATCGCGATACGCCCAGTCTGGAATTGTGCTTTCGCGCGATTGCTCAACGGCTTTATGAATATGATAAATGGAATCAATGCTTTGAAACGCGGTCACCTCATCGGCAAAAATTATTTTCCTTGCGTAAGTAACTGTAGAAAATAGCCGTCCCAATGGATCAGCAGGAAGTTTGCCGGTAAAATACAGCCAATCTACCGCTTTATTCAAAGCAAATTCTGCCGCAGCCCCGGCAAAAATGAACAAAACAGTGTCACTTTTGCCCCATATTTCGCGAATTATTGAATCTTGCTTTACAAAATAGTCCATGATTTCAGCTAAAAACTACTTAAAAAACGCTTTTTTCGGCTAATTATTCCCCTAAAAAGACCGTTTTTCCAGTCCTTACGGATTGATCTGCTGCAAGCACTACTTTCAAACTATTTACCGCGTCGTATAAATGTGCACTGAGATCTTCATCACTTTCAATCGCCCGGAGCAGAAATTCCTGTTCCAG
>JBBPYO010000360.1:0-2967 GCA_038199845.1 Flavobacteriales bacterium | reverse complement strand
TGCGCTTCATCAATCCTTGCCGGTGCATCGATCATTACATCTCTACCCGAGTTATTTTTTGGAAAAGCAATAAAATCCCGAATGGTTTCCTGACCGCCTAAAATAGCGACCAAACGATCCAGACCAAAGGCAATACCTCCGTGCGGCGGCGCGCCATACGTAAAGGCATCCATTAGAAAACCGAACTGCGCCTTGGCCTCTTCCTCGGTAAAACCAAGGTAATCAAACATTTTGGCCTGCGTTTCCCGATCATGAATACGTATGGAACCGCCGCCTATTTCATTTCCGTTGAGCACGAGATCATACGCATTGGCTTTTACCGCTGCGGGATCTGTTTTAAGCAATTCCATCTGGCCGGGTTTTGGCGAAGTAAACGGATGGTGCATCGCGTGGTATCTATTGGTTTCCTCATCCCATTCTAAAAGCGGAAAATCCACGACCCACAACGGAGCAAAAACATCCGGTTTGCGCAAGTTTAGGCGTTCTGCCATTTCCATACGTAAAGCGCTGAGTTGTGCGCGCACCTTTCGGCTATCGCCGGAAAGTACACAAAGGAGATCACCGGGTTTTGCTCCGGTTTTTTCGGCCCATTTTTTCAGGTCTGCTTCGTCATAAAACTTATCTACCGAAGATTTAAAACTTCCGTCTTCATTATATTTTGCGTAAACCATTCCGAGCGCGCCAACTTGCGGACGTTTTACCCAGTCAATAAGTTTATCGATCTCTTTTCGGGTATACGATGCCGCGCCGGGCACAGCAATTCCCACAACCAATTCAGCTTGATTAAAAATACTGAAATCTTTATGCTGCGCAACTTCATTAAGTTCGGCAAATTCCATCCCAAAACGAATGTCGGGCTTGTCATTACCATAACGCTGCATTGCCTCGTCATACGTCATTCTAGGGAAATTCTCAATCTCAAAACCATTTACTTCTTTTAGCAAATGTTTGGTCAGACCTTCAAAAGCGTTCAGGATATCTTCCTGTTCCACAAAAGCCATTTCACAGTCAATTTGCGTAAATTCCGGTTGTCTGTCTGCCCGCAGATCCTCATCGCGAAAGCATTTTACGATCTGAAAATACTTATCCATACCGCCCACCATAAGCAACTGCTTAAAAGTTTGTGGCGATTGTGGCAGGGCATAAAACTGACCTTCGTTCATTCGGCTGGGCACGACAAAATCACGCGCTCCCTCAGGGGTAGATTTGATTAAATAGGGCGTTTCCACCTCGACAAATCCCTTTTCCGAAAGGTAATTTCGCACTGCAATGGTCACTTTATGGCGAAAAATAAGCTTCTCCTTTACCGCATTTCGACGGATGTCAAGATATCTATATTTCATACGGATATCTTCGCCTCCATCGGTTTTGTCCTCAATGGTAAACGGCGGTACTTTTGACGCGTTGAGAATGGTAAGTTGTTCCACTAAAATCTCAATATCGCCGGTAGACATATTCGAATTTTTAGATTCCCTTTCTATCACAGAACCCTTTACTTGTATCACAAACTCCCGACCTAAAGTTTTGGCAAGATCCATGATTTTTTTTGGGGTACGCTCCTCGTCAAAAATAAGTTGGGTGATCCCATAACGATCGCGCAGGTCAATCCAGATCATAAAGCCTTTGTCGCGGCTCTTTTGAACCCAGCCTGCGAGCGTAACCGTTTCTCCTATATGTTCTGCCCTGAGGGCGCCATTATCGTGCGTTCTGTACATGGTTGCTTTTTTTTCAAGCTGCAAATTTAAGAAGATAAGCTGCTATTTGATTTTTCAACAGACATAATTTTGAATTTTATCTATTCCGAAGAAAATATTGATCATTTTTCAAGATTAAAAGGCCGTTTTTGAGTACAAATTTGACCGTTTTCACTTCAGCCTTAGCGGAATAACAGGACAATTCTACATAGCATCTATATAATCCGTCTTTTAGCCAAAAAATTAAAAAACCTTTACATTTAATGCTACATTAGCACATAAACAGAAAAACAACTTTATGAAAGCTATTTTTACACCTTTTTTAGCCGTTTTATGCCTCATTAGTGCTATTTCCTGCAAGAGCGATGACGATGCTTCTCCAGAAATAACCAATGCAGACCTCATCGTAGGTAATTGGAACATGACCTCGAATACCGTAGATGACGGCAATGCCACTGCAACAGTACAGGGTTTTCCTATCACGGCAGACTTTACCTGGGTAGGCAAGAATTATGATTACCAGCTAACTTTTGACGAAGACAATATGGTCGTGGAAAACGGCAGCCTTACGTTAGTGCTCACCTATAGCACGCTTATCGGAGCAAAAGAACAAGAAATCCCTCTGAATGCGGAAGACGGCAGCGGTGATGTGCTACTCTCAGGTGAATACAGCGTTTCAAAAGATCAATTGACCGTAAACGACAATGGCGAAATGGTAACAGCGACCATTGATGAACTTACAGAAAGTACGTTGCGCTTAAGTATTGATATAGCGAATGTGTCGCCAAAGCTCGTGGACGGAACGGTGGAAAATGCCACAGGAACCAATAAAATCACCTTTACTAAGCAATAAATCGGTTGTTTTATAATCTATTAAATGTTGCTGAACAGACTCAAAATGCGTAAAACAGCTTCTTTTTTTTTATTTATCAGCCTAATATTTTTCTTAACACAATGCAGAGGTCAGGAACCTACTTCAGATGGTCAATATACTTATAAAACTGGTTCTTCTGATGGAATAGGCAAATGGTTTATGGGCCGGGAAATTGCTCATGTAATGGGCTTTCAGGGTATAAACTGGTTGGAACGCTCTGACCGCGAAGCGGAAGAAAATACCTCTAAACTGCTCCGCGATATGGATATTTCTCCAGAGGATACTATTGCAGATATAGGTGCGGGTTCTGGTTATCATGTATTCAAAATGGCGCCCATGGCATCTGATGGACTCATTTACGCGGTGGATATTCAGGATGAAATGCTGAGCGCACTGAAT
>JBBPYO010000359.1:0-2715 GCA_038199845.1 Flavobacteriales bacterium | reverse complement strand
TGATGGTGGGCACCAATACTGATCCCATGGAAACGGCTTTTACCGTTTCTGTAGATCTTAAAGGTAAAGGAGTTACTACGGGCATCAGCGCTTCAGACCGCGCAAAAACCATAAATGCACTTGTAGATGCAGACACAAGACCGTGGGATTTGAGTCGGCCAGGTCATATTTTTCCTCTGAAAGCTAAACAAGGCGGGGTTTTGAGAAGAACTGGGCACACCGAGGCAGCGATAGATTTTGCCCGTCTTGCAGGCCTTAAACCAGCCGGTGTAATCGTGGAAATAATGAACGAAGACGGCTCAATGGCACGTTTACCACATCTACAGGAAGTAGCAAAGAAGTTTGATCTCAAAATTGTTTCCATAGAAGATCTAGTTGCGTATAGAATGCAGCACGATTCGCTTATTTCCAAAAAAGAAGACTTTGAAGTAATGACACGTTTTGGCACTTTTCGCTTGCGTGCATACGCGCAGACTACAAATGATCAAGTACATCTGGCACTTACTAAAGGAGAATGGCAACCTGAAGAACCTGTTCTGGTACGCATGAATTCGACTTTTGTAAACAATGATATTTTGGGAACACTTACCCATAATGCTGACGAACTTCTGGACGATATGTTTAAAGCAATTAATGAAAATAGTAAAGGTGCCATCGTTTTTATAAACCAGGAAAATGCATCTTCCCTTCTTCTCAGTCGACTTTCAGAACTTAAAGGCCTGCAATCTAAAGGAATGGCTCAAGCTCCTAAAATACGCATGGATACTAAGGATTTTGGCATAGGCGCTCAGATTCTTCATGATATAGGCATTTCAAAAATACGCTTGTTATCTAATTCTGAATCCACAAAACGCGTAGGTATAGAAGGTTACGGCCTTGAAATAACTGAACGTGTCCGCTATTAAAGAGTAAACATATTAGAAATTCACTATATAAATCTTAAATCTAATATCAGGTCAAAAAACGGTCTAAAATACCAGTTTTTGACTATAAATTGGTCGTTTTTCTGAGCTCAATTATTTCCTCTTTTAAGCGGTTTTTGGTATCAAAAGATTCAATTTTATCAAGCGACTGTCTTAGCCGAACAACCAGCACAGGATCATCTTTCATATACTGGTACATTTCCGCGAAGCAAAATTTAAAAAGCGTCTCAATTTTGGCGTGCTTTATGTAAATACGGCTAATACCTTTATATTTATACGCATTAAATCTTCCTACTAAAAGATACTGACCAAAAAGCTGCGTGAGGTAATCTATAGAGGAAATGGACGTTCCTGGATCATTAATTGCGGGTGAAGAAGCTTTTACCGCCACTTCGACAAGATGTTTAAAGCCCACTTCCGTAACTTCCAGTGGCTCGTCATGATCTATATTAAAACAACGTTTAATCTTCTTTTTTACTGAATCATCAACTTTACGCGAAATGGACAGATAAAGTTCATTATCGTAGATAAAATGACCTCTTAACGCTAGAATCTGAATAGTAAAATCATATTTTTCGGCCAAATGTGCAAGGTGCTGCATACGGAGTCCATTAAAATAGCCACAACCAGAATTCTTAATCTTATACTGAAAATCTGGCCATTCTCCTTCTTCCAGAACCAAGTTTTCATGATGGTCTAAAAGTTCGTTGATATTCTTTTTAGTATTGAGGTATGACTTTTTAAGAACGTGGTTAATATGTATACTTTGCGATACAGAATGCACAAAATAAATAAATAAAATAACACAGCAAATCGTGAAAAATACGGCAAGCGCAGCCCCGATATGTGGAAATTGCAACTTAGCATCAGAAGCTATAAAAATGGCCAAAATAAGTGCATAAATGATCGTACCACTAGTAAATCCCAAGATAAGCTGATGGTGCTTTTCTGATAATAATAGCGGAATCAAACGTGGCGAATAGTTACTAATACTGCGGTTTAACACATTCATAACCATTGTGTAACTAAAAATAGTAAGCGTAAAAACACCACCAATGACAAAACTAAGTATCACGCGGATATTTTCGGGATCTGTGATACTAAAAACAGCAAATGGACTATTCTTAATATCAGGAAATGGAAAGGCAATTAATAGAAAAGGTAAAAGACCAAAAGCGAGGGCAATTAGCGATGGCATAAAAGCAATACTTGAAACTAGTCGCTTTATAAAATTAAAAAAAGTTATATTCATAAAAAATCTTTAGCAATTCAACCCCTAATGTTTAAAAGTAAAGATTAATACCATTTGCTAATAACAATTTTTAAAGAAATTAACGGTAGATAACAGTATCCTCAGTAGATCTTCGCACTTTTTCAAAAGCGGCAAACATATCATCATCCGCTCTATAACCTATTGGCATAATGAGCACCGAAGCAATATTTAAATCTGCCAACTCCAGCACATCATCAAATTTTTCGGGTTTGAAACCTTCCATGGGACAGGCATCAATACCTTCTAACGCACATACGGTCATCAAATTTCCCATTGCAAGGTACGCTTGATTTATTGCCCAATTGCGAGTTTCATCTTTTTGCTGGGCATCAAATTTATCGGCCAGCATCTGCCGGAACGGTGCCAAGGTTTTTTCCGGCGTCGCTCTTGTATCCCTCACATTATTAAAATACTCATGCACATAAGGAGATTTCACATTCTTTTCTATACAAAATACCAGCAAATGAGAAGCCTCAGCGACTTGACGTTGCCCCATAGCGTGCGGCAAAAGTTGGTTTT
>JBBPYO010000358.1:0-5715 GCA_038199845.1 Flavobacteriales bacterium | reverse complement strand
GTTTTTTAATTCTTATGAGATAAATTTAAATGTTCAATAATTTTCAATAGATGTAAATCGATTTTCAAATTAATCGTACTTTCGGTTTCTATCTTTAAATAATTAATCTTTCAGTCAAATAGTATGAATAAAAGTTGTTTACTGCTTACCCTGCTTTGCGTTTTATTTTTTTACGGCTGTGGTAATGATAAGAGGGAAGGAGTTCCTGAAGTACTTGTTTTTTCCAAAACGACAGGTTTTCGACACGCTTCAATACCTACTGGAGTCAAGGCCATTCAGAAACTGGGTGATGAAAATAAATTTAAAGTAGATACTACTGAGAATGCTGCAATTTTTGCTTCAGATTCCTTAAAAAAATACGCTGCTGTGATTTTTTTGAGTACAACAGGCGATGTTCTTGATGCCAGCGAAGAGGCCGGATTTGAACGTTATATCCAAGCCGGTGGCGGTTTTGTGGGTGTTCATGCCGCTACAGATACCGAATATGACTGGGGCTGGTATGGTAAACTTGTAGGAGCTTATTTCACAAGTCACCCAGCTGTTCAGGAAGCAGATTTTGTAATTGAGGATAAAAATTTTCCTGCAACTGAATTTTTCACCGATAGCATTTGGCAAAGAAAAGACGAACTCTATAACTTTAAAAAGCTAAACCCTGATGTTAATGTATTGATCAGCATTGATGAAAAGTCTTATAAAGGCGGTGAAAACGGAGATAATCACCCCATGAGCTGGTATCACGATTATGATGGTGGCCGCGCTTTTTATACAGAATTAGGCCATACAGATGAAAGCTATTCTGATAAGAATTACCTAAAACATTTACTGGGAGGAATTGACTATGCAATGGGCGATAATAAAAAGCTCAATTATGATAAAGCCGTTTCTCAAATACCACCAGATGCAGATCGTTTTACAAAAGAACAACTTTCTCAAGGTGCATTTTTTGAACCAACAGAAATGACCATACTTCCCAATTATGATGTTCTTGTTGCCCAAAGGCGGGGGGAAATCATGTTATACAAAGACAAAACTAAAAAAATAAGTCAAGTAGGTTATCTGGATGTTTATTCTAAAACTCTTAATGCGCCTGGCATAAATGCGGAAGAGGGCGTGATGGGACTTCAAAAAGATCCCGATTTTGACAAGAACCATTGGGTTTACGTCTATTATGCGCCTGCTGGTGATAACTGGATCAACCGACTCTCACGATTCAAATTTGAAGATGATGCGTTGAAAAACGATACTGAACAGGTTATTCTAGAAATAGATACACAACGAGAGATCTGTTGTCACACCGGAGGTTCGATTGCATTTGGTCCTGATAAATTATTGTATTTATCTACCGGCGACAATTCCACTCCTTTCAATGAGCAAGATGTAAAGTATGTGAACAGTGGTTTTGCGCCACTCAATGATATTCCCGGCCACAAACAATTTGATGCTCGCAGATCTTCTGCAAACACAAATGATCTCCGCGGAAAAATATTACGTATCAAAGTAGGTGAGGACGGTAAATATACTATTCCAGAGGGGAATTTATTTCCGGAAGGAACTGATAAAACGCGTCCTGAAATATATACCATGGGACATCGTAACCCCTATCGTATTTCAGTGGATCAGAAAAATAGTAATTTATACTGGGGCGAAGTTGGTCCAGATGCAAATGCCGATAGTTTAGCCACGCGCGGCCCACGCGGTTACGACGAGATGAACCAGGCAAGAAAAGCCGGAAATTACGGTTGGCCGTTATTTATAGCCGACAATCAGCCGTATCGTCGCTATGATTATTCCACAGGAAAAAGCGGCGAATTTTATAATGCAAGCAAGCCTATCAACGATTCCAAGAACAATACGGGACTAACCGAACTGCCACCTGCACAACCTGCCTATGTTTGGTATCCTTATGACGCGACCGGTGAATTTCCACAAGTGGGAGAAGGCGGAAGAAACGCGATGGCTGGTCCTGTTTATTATTCAGATATGTTTCCCAAAGAAAAAGCGCTGCCTGCTTATTACGATGGGAAAGTGATCATTTATGATTGGATGCGCGGCTGGATGATGGCCGTGAGCCTTTTTCCAAATGGTGATTTCAATAAAATGGAACCTTTTGCCCCTTTGGTACAACTCAATTCTCTTATTGATATGGAAGTGGCTCCAGACGGTAGGATTTATCTGCTGGAATATGGCAGCGGATGGTTTTCAAAAAATGAGGATTCTGGGCTTTCTTATATAGAGTACAATGGCGGCAACCGGCCACCGCTTTTGAGCGACCTTACCATAGATAAAACGTCAGGAGGTCTGCCGTTGAAGATCACAGCGCGCGTAGATGCTTCGGATAGGGAAAAAGACGATATGACTTTCCTTTGGCATCTGGGTGATAATATTACCAAAGAAACCAAAGAACCACAAATTGAATACACATATGAGAAAGCTGGCGAATATGACGTTTCGGTTGAGGTAACAGATGCTCAAAAAGCCTCCGTTAAAAGTGAAGCTATTTCGGTTTTTGCCGGCAATACACGCCCCGAGGTTAGCATAACCGTTAAAGGTGGCAATACATCATTTTTTATGGCCGGTGTGCCTGTGGAATATGAGGTTGACATCAAGGATAAAGAGGATATGGATAATATCAACAAATCCAATATTTTTGTTTCGGTTGATTATATGGAAGGAATGGATGGTGCTTCCGTAGCACGTGGCCATCAAGATGTAAACACTTCGATCATGGGCAAAACCCTTACGGAAACTTTAGATTGCCGAAGCTGCCATAAAATGAACGAAAAATCCATTGGGCCATCCTACATGCAGGTTTCCGAAAGATATAAGGATGATGGAAATAAATATACCTACTTGAGTCAGAAAATTATAAACGGTGGTGGAGGTGCCTGGGGTGAAGTTATGATGCCAGCACATCCAACGCTTACCGATATGGAAGCACATCAGATCGTTGAATATATTTCTTCCCTAACCGATGATAACGAGAAAACCAAATCACTTCCACCATCTGGCGAAGTTACAGCGCAAAAAACAGACGCTGGCAATGTAATGGTAATCGTCGCGAGTTATACCGATAAAGGAAGTGCTGCAAATAAACCATTAACGGGAACGGCACAGTTGATCCTCTCAAGTAGTATGATGTCAATTCCTGTAGACGTTAAAAAAGAAGGTTTCTCCCAAATGGAATACGATGGGAACCAAATCTTGCTCACGCCACAAACAATGGGCTGGTTTGCTTTGCCAAAAATGGATCTAGCCGGTGTGAAAAATATTGAAATTAATATAGGCTGGCAAGGTGAAATGGAAGTTGTCCCAACGTATGAGGTTCATTTAGATGCTCCTGATGGAAAATTATTGGGTAGTGGAACCATGGAAAAACCAAAGGCTGGTCAAGCCCAAGCTGCACTTAGTATTCCGCTTGAAATTGTGTCTGATGGGGAATACCATGAGGTTTATTTCACCTACAAACCTAAAGGTACTACTGCTACGACATCTGCCTTCACAGGAATCACTTTTAAAGGATCTTGATAGCGGCTTAGTGTTTCTTATTTATGGGATAAACCGGGGTTTAATGTACGCACATTGATCCCGGTTTTTCGTTTTATAGCGTTTAAAGCGGGTAATTTTAAGAGCTGTTGAAAAGGTTTATCATGAAAATTTATTCTGCTATTCTTAACTTTTATAACGGTTAGACGGGAATCGGTGTTTAAAGCCCAAAAAACAGGTGTAAATGATGATTAATGTTCCTGTTTTTGTCAATAATGGAAACTTCTTGCTATTTATTAATTAGGTTTGTGAGGTGATTGAACAGCAATAAACGGTCTTTTTTAGCCCATTTTAGCTGATTTTGAGGCTTTTTCGCCATTTAATAAAAACTTACTGATGTGTTTTTGTTTCCAAGGCTCATATTAGCTTAATTCTTCTTAAATTTAATACAATAATTAGTATAAATGAAAGGCCTTCTATTCTTCTGATATGCTCTTTAGACTTGGATTGGGGAATCATCACAAATAGAAATTATTTTCTACTGTTATGGAAGATGTAGATAAAAATACTTTAGAATTAAAGAAGCGCGCAAGCTGGTCTAAAAATAGATTCGCGTGGATTTATGCAATAGTTATAGTAATTCTGGTGCTGGTATATTCCACTGTTCTTTATTTATATAACATCTACGAGAGCAGGCCACTGCGACTACTGAACATATTTTTTATAATTCTTGGATTTATTCTCCTGCTGAAAGATTACATAAACGTAAAAAATGAAAATCTGAGTTATATTCAGGCTTTTATATTCTGTTTTAGAACCGGTGTTTACTTTTGCATTTTATTTATACCTGTAGTTCTACTTTTTATGACGATTCATCCCCAAGAAGTAAATCTGGTAGCACGGCAAGAGACTTATGGGTCTGATTTCACACAAATGGAAATGGGTTTTTCAGTTTTTTTAGAATCCATTACTAGTGTAGTAATCGCAGCATTTGTAGCAGCCTTTAAAGGAAAGCGGAACTGATTTTTATAAAACAACCTAAAAAATATAACAATGATTAAAAAGATTTGTATCGCAATAGACTATAGTCCTACTTCACAAAAAGTGGTAGAAACGGGTTATGAATATGCAAAAGCGCTGGGCGCGCAAGTATTACTGGTACATGTGGTATCTGACGCGGTTTATTATATGGGTGGTCATGATTCTATGATGGGTTACGA
Source organism: Flavobacteriales bacterium (assembly GCA_038199845.1). Lineage (GTDB taxonomy): Bacteria > Bacteroidota > Bacteroidia > Flavobacteriales > Flavobacteriaceae > Leeuwenhoekiella. Next base: position 1,012 of record JBBPYO010000358.1, on the reverse strand, counting down.
AGGATTTAATGCGGTGACTAATATGCATGTTGTAGAAGATCTCAAGGAAACCTCGCGAAACTATTTGAAAAGCGTAGCCGATCACTTAGGAAATGAGGGAATAGAAACTAAAGTTTTAGAAGGGAATGTGTCTGATGTTATGCTTGATCAGGCTAAAGTATGGGGTGCAGATTTACTCGTGTTGGGTACTCACGGGAGAGGATTTCTTGAGAATATGTTAATGGGAAATACCGCAGTAAATATCGTAAAACATGCTGAAATTCCGTTACTTATTGTTCCCGTAAAACAGGATAAAAAAGCGTATAAATAAGGAGTTTTTTACGGTTTATCGGCTGTTTTCTGTGTATTAAAGCATTGTAAAAGCATCTTGTAAAGTTCAGGATGCTTTTTTTCCATTAGATCGGGTTTTTCGAAAAAGTATTCTGAGGCCACGGCAAGAAATTCAGCTTCATTAGTACCGCCATAACTCCGAATATCTGAGGAATTGTTGTTGATTTTTTCCATTTCCTGGTGAATTACCTTTAGCCACGGTATGCTGTATGCATGTTCAATTAGTCGCTCCGGAACTCCATCCGTCTGGCCATCCATTTTATCGATGAGGTGTATAAACTCATGAATACCGGTATTGTTTCCGCGGTTTTCATGTGAAAAACCCTGTCGTAATGCTTTCCGTGATAATATCATTTGATTTTCCAGCCTGCCGGTACCTACCATTCCTTGAATAAGGCGCCCCTCTTCTTCATTTTTGAAGGCAAAATCAGTATTAAAATTATCAGGATAAAGCAGCACGCCCGTTAAATTTGTGTAATGCCACTCTTTAAAACCAAAAACAGGGATCACTGCGCTGGCCGCAACCAAGATTTTATCGAGTTCTTCCACTTGAAGTTCTACGCCCTCCACATAGGTTTCACTGAGAAAAAGACCCATGCGTTTTTTAAACAGTTTGCGCCGTTCTTGATTGAGCGATTTATAAAAGTGAACATGCTGTAAAAGCAATTTATCCCAACTCGCT
>JBBPYO010000357.1:0-2683 GCA_038199845.1 Flavobacteriales bacterium | reverse complement strand
ATTCCCATGTTTGCCATTTTTAATTTCCTTTCTACTTCCTTTCCCTGGGCTATTTTCCCAGCGTTGGGTTGGGGGATTGGATTACTTTTTCACGGTTTTTCAGCCTTCAACTATAATCCGTTTTTTGGAAAGGATTGGGAAGCGAGAAAAATCAAGCAATTAATGGATAAAAACGACTAAAAACCGACTAAAAACCGACCAAGAAAATGAAAAACCACGAAGATAAATATCTGGAAGCAAAACAGAAAGTAGGACGGATCAAATGTTTTTATATACATCTTATTACTTTTCTAATATTCAATGCAATATTTGCCACTTTTAATTATTATGAAAATAGCTGGAGTTATGCTTGGTTTTTATGGATAACTTTCGGTTGGGGTATTGCCGTTATTTCAGATTATTTAAAAGCTTTTGAAAGAAATCCTTTGTTTAATAAAAAGTGGGAGGAGCGGAAAATCAGTGAATATATGGCGAAAGAGGTAAAACGACAAAATTGGGAGTGAAGACACGAGTGGGACACTCGCGCCAGCGTAGGAAAGTTGTATGTTAAATTTTAATGACTGCAACTAAATACAAGATTCTAAAACTTAAACAGTAAGGTGGCTGAGTGAGTTTCTGAAAGCGCCAGCGGAAAGAAATTAGTATCGAAGCCCCGGATAATATAAAAAAAGTAATCAAAAAAAGTCATTGCTAACCAAGAAACGTAAAAAACCGGATGACAGCAGTTATTGTAGAAGATGAAAAGCCCGCTGCGCGCAGGTTACAGCGCATGTTGAGCAAAGAAGGATTGGAGGTGAAAATCATGTTACACTCCGTGACCGAAGGTGTTCAATGGTTCTCTAAAAACGATGCCCCAGATCTTATCTTTCTGGATATTCAGCTCAGCGACGGACTTTCATTTGAGATTTTTGAACAGGTTGAGGTAAAAAGTGCGGTAATTTTTACTACCGCTTATGATGAATATGCGCTCAAAGCGTTTAAGCTGAACAGTATTGATTATCTATTAAAACCGATTGATGATGAAGAATTGAACGCGGCAATCCAAAAGTTTGAAAAACAGAACAAAAAGAATTTTGTGGATTTTGATACGCAGTACTTCAAGGAATTGCTCACGGGAAAAACATATAAAACACGGTTTACCGTAAGCGTAGGCCAACATTTAAAAATCATTGAAACCGCTGAAATTTCCTGTTTCTATACGGATAACAAAGCCACCTATTTGCACAATAACCAAGGGCGCAATTACGTGATGGATTACACATTGGATACTCTCGAAAAAGAACTGGATACCAATCAATTTTTCCGCATTAATAGACAAGCTATAATTCAGCTGAAAGCAATTGAAGATATTATTGCGTATTCCAATTCCCGTTTGAAAATCAAACTAAAAAACTTTAAAACCTTTGAACTTATAGTAGCACGTGAGCGCGTAAAAGATTTTAAAAACTGGTTAGAATAGGGGATTATTGGGAAATTAACGTACAAAAACGAGTTCGTTTTTATCCAAATCAGAATACTCCTCACTAAAACCATAATCCTCATAATCAAAGCCTTTGAGGTCGTCTAGTGTTTTCACATTTTTATCTAGAATGTAGCGCACCATACTTCCACGGGCTTTTTTTGCATAGAAAGCGATGATTTTGAGCTTTCCGTTCTTATAATCTTTAAAGATGGGTGTAATTACGGGTACTTTCAGCTTTTCAGTTTTAACCGATTTGAAATATTCCAAGCTGGCGAGATTCAAAAAAATCTCATTATCTTTCATTTCCTCGTTTAGCGCATCAGTAATTTTATCGCCCCAGAATTCGTAAAGATTATTTTCGTGTCCAGATTTTAGTTTTGTCCCCATTTCTAAACGATACGCCTGCATCAGATCTAGCGGACGCAATATTCCATAAAGTCCCGAAAGTATGCGCAGGGTATCTTGTAATTTATCGATTTTTTCCACCGGCAGCGTATATGCATCAAGTCCCGTATAGACATCACCATCAAAGGCATACATCGCGGGCCGTGCATTTTTTTTTGTGAACGGAGTCTCAAAATCCTTAAAGCGCTGATAATTCAATTCGGCGAGTTTGTCGCTGATACTCATGAGTTGGCCAACTTCAGCTTTGGTTTTACGTCTCAATTTTTTATTAAGTGTATTGGCTTCCTCAAGAAATCTGGGCTGCGTAGCACGTGAAGTAGGTAATTTTGACTTAAAATCAAGTGATTTTGCTGGGGAAACTACGATTTTCATAGACTGCTATATTTCTTTCAAAAATAAGCATTCAAATGAAATTAGTCCTGATTTCTGTATTGCAATGCCCAAGTATGGTATAAAGGATTTCTATACCTCATTATTTCTTTCCATAAAATTTTCAATACATTTTGATTGCAGTATTTGAAAACATAAAAAGCGCTTCGTAACAAGAATAATTGTGTGCTAGGAATATACTTCTGATAACCGTGGTATGTTTTCTATATTTGCAAAATCAGCTGAAAATTATGGTTTTGGTAATCATAATTAAGTGAAACGGGGTATTGTAATACCTCAATAATATTAATTAAGTTACAATTTATGCGCAGAATTATTATCGTTTTACTATTTATTTTGTCTCTCACAAATATTTTTGGCCAGAAACAGGACAATGCTGAATTTTCAGTAAAAGTGGTTTTATCAAATCCTTCATCCATTATTAAT
>JBBPYO010000356.1:0-4657 GCA_038199845.1 Flavobacteriales bacterium | reverse complement strand
AGTAAGTGGGATGTTTTCTACACGCATTACGCGCATTTTCCATTTCCCTCGGGTAATAGTGACATAGTTTTCCTCAAAAATAGCAGTCAGCCCATTTTCCTCTTGAAATTCAAGGATTCGCGGGTTGTTTTCATCCATACTGAAAAGCGCCACATTACAGGCCAGACCACGGCGCATGTTGAAAACACGGTCATCATCTGCGTTCAAAATGGCATAACCACTAGGTAAAACCGTTTCCGGAATTATTGCTTTAACCTGTGCCAACTGATTTATCGTGTTAATTCCTTTAAGTCCCAAATGGTCAGATTCCACATTGGTAACTATTCCTATATCGCAGTACCTAAATCCGAGTCCGGCGCGCAATAAACCTCCCCGAGCACATTCCAATACGGCAAAATTCACCGTAGGATCCCGCAGTACAAACTCGGCGCTTTGAGGTCCGGTACAATCTCCAGACATAAGTAGTCTATTCTGAATATAAACCCCGTCTGAAGTGGTATATCCTACCCTGCAACCACTCATTTTTGCCATGTGGGCAATTAACCTTGTGGTTGTAGTCTTTCCATTTGTACCGGTAACAGCGATAATAGGAATACGTCCATTATCACCTTTGGGGAAAAGTTCATCTACCACCGGTGAGGCAACATTTCTAGGCAGCCCTATAGTAGGAGCAAGGTGCATTCTAAAACCAGGACCTGCATTGACCTCAAGCACCGCTCCACCGGTTTCCTCAAGTGGTTTTGTTATATCTGTGGTCATCACATCAATACCACAAATATCAAGATCGATAAGACGTGAGATACGCTCTGCCATAAAAATATTTGAAGAATGTACAATATCCGTCACATCTTCAGCGGTACCGCCGGTACTTAGGTTGGCCGTGTCTTTTAGCAGCAATATTTCGCCTTTGGCTAAAATACTTTCAGGAGTATAACCCAATTTCTTTATCAACCCTATTGTAAGTTCATTGATATCTATCGCAGTAAGCACATTCTCATGCCCATATCCACGACGGGGATCTTTGTTTACCTCATCCACAAGTTGCTGCACGGTAGAATTACCATCGCCTATCACGTGCGCTGGTGTTCTTTTTGCAGCGGCGACCATTTTATTGTTGATCACAAGAAGGCGATAATCAGAACCCTCAATATGCGTTTCTACAATGACGCTGTCGCTTATTTCCTGCGCAACGTTAAATGCAGTCGTCGCCTCTTCAAAGTTTTTTATATTAACCGTAATACCCCTGCCGTGGTTCCCGTCAATAGGTTTCATGACTAATGGATAACCTACAGAATCACAGGCCTTTTTTAGATTTTCCAGTTCCCAGATAATTTCTCCTTTTGGCACGCGCACATGCGCCTGCTCAAGCATATATTTGGTTTCTTCTTTATCACATGCAAGATCTACGCCTATATTACTGGTTTTACTGGTTACGGTGGCCTGAATTCTTTTCTGATTTGCACCGTGTCCCAACTGGCACAGCGAATTAGAATTTAACCGAATCCAGGGGATACCTCGGCTTTCGGCTTCTTTTACAATAGATCCCGTACTAGGCCCAAGACGTCCAGATTCCCGTAATTCACGCATACGCTGAATATCCTTTTCAAGATCATAATCTTGCGCTGCGATGAGTGCTTCACAAATGCGAACGGCAGCTTCTGCGGCATATCTTCCCACAATTTCTTCTTTGTAAGAAAACACCACGTGATAAACACCTTCTTCACCATAACCTCGGGTACGGCCAAAACCAGTATCCATCCCAGCCATGGTCTGGATCTCTAGTGCAATGTGCTCTATGATATGCCCCATCCAGGTGCCTTTATCAACCCTATAAAAAAACCCGCCCTCCACTCCTTCAGAACAACGATGCGCGTACAAACCGGGCAACAAACTTTTAATGCGCTCGCCAAATCCCGGGATCATATCAGAGGGATAGTTTTCCATTTTTTCAAGATCAAGCACCATTACTATAAGCTTGGGTCTTCTTATAGACCAGTAATTGGGCCCGCGCATGGCATTGATTTCACGTATTTTCATAAAGTAGGGTCGATATGTTAGTTGATGTTTCCTCTAAAAATAGGTTATTTCCCATAAACATAGTCTTATTTTTGCATCTTCAAATCAAATTTACAATGAGTACACACGGAACTTTAATTCCCATAGGTGGAAACGAGAACAAAGGCATCGCCACAAAAGAGATCTATAACACCGAAAGGATTGAAGATAGTGTATTGGCGCGCATTGTAAGCGAGAGTGGCGGTCGCGACGCTATGATCGTAATCATTCCCACAGCGTCCAGTATCCCGGATCTAGTGGTTCAAAATTATCTGGATGCCTTTGCAGAACTCTATTGCAGCAATATTCAGGTTGCCAACATAAGAAAACGGGAGGATTCTGAGAAACCTGAATTTATCTCACTTGTAGAACAGGCTGATTGTATACTTTTTAGTGGTGGAAACCAGTCTGAAATAACCCAAAAAATAGGTGGAACCAGATTCCATGATATATTAAAGCGCCGTTATGAAAATGACGGTCTCGTAATCGCTGGCACAAGTGCTGGCGCAATGTGCATGTCGCGTGAGATGATTACCGGCGGCAAAAGCAAAGAAGCCTTTTTAAAAGGTGCCGTGGGCTTGAGCAAGGGCATGTCTTTTATTCCCAAACTTATAATTGATTCGCATTTTATACGCCGCGGGCGTTTTGGTCGTCTGGCCGAAGCGGTTGCCCATTTTCCAAAACTTATAGGTGTGGGCCTTGCCGAAAATACGGGGCTCGTGATAAAAAACTGTAACGCGGTTGAAGTAATTGGCAGCGGGATGGTTATAATTTTTGATGCTAGTTCCCTTACGCACAATACTGAAAGTTTGGTCAAGAAAAAGGAGCCCATGTCTATCACAAATTTAAAAACACATATTCTTTCTAAAGGCGACACTTTCAATATTAATGAACATCAAGTAGAAATTTTACACGTGGAAAAGCCAGAAATTAGATGTTAGATGTTAGAATGAGATAAAAGATTAATGATCTCGAATATTATCAAATTCAACTGAATATAAAGCACCAAGACTGCCCAATGCAACTGAAAACTGAGACTGAGTAGGTGGCTGAGTGAATTCCCTGGAGCCCTTGCGGAAGAGAATTTATACCGAAGCCCCGGGAAATATTTAAAAACCAATAAAAACCAGCCAACTCCAATAGGAAAGTTGACATCGGGAAACAGCGCTCAAGATTCTTTATCTCATTTAATTTACATAAGTTGCTTCCAAATTAACAAAAACACCAAAACTTTTGCAAAAATTTACTCTTCTATTCCTTTTCTGCGGAATTACCTTTGTTAATCACGCCCAAAATGTAAGTGTTGAAAAATCTGTCTTCGGCATACAAACCGGAATTTTTGGAATCTGGGCCCACAACGAATCGAGATTATCAAATACCATCGCGTTGCGAAGTGAGATTGGTTTTGACGCTGGCCTATGGGGCGGCTCTTTTTATGACAAAACGGGCTATGCCGCCAAACCGGTTTTTACCGTATCGCCGCGCTGGTATTACAACATTAAAAAGCGCGCGGAAAAATCAAAGCGCATCGAAGGCAACAGCGCGAATTTTATTTCTTTAAAAACGAGTTTTCGTCCAGACTGGTTTGTGCTTTCCAATTATGATAATGTAAGTTTTGTGAGCGATATTTCCATAATCCCAACTTGGGGAATCCGGAGAAATATTGGTGAACATTTTAATTATGAAGCGGGTCTGGGCGTGGGCTATGTCTATTATTTTGCTAAACAAGCGGGATCTCGCGAAAATGAGAGCTACGGAGCCATGAATCTGCACTTAAGAATTGGTTATAGATTCTGATTTTTTAGAATGTTCTAGGACTGGTTGCTTAATTACTCCTTCTTTGTTCATCATCGTTCCCAAAATTTCTATTGGCTACGTTTACTTTTTTGTTTCCAAAATCATAGGAAAGTGAAATCCTAACATTCCTAGAACTTTCATTTTGCCTGTAAATTTGTTCAATTCCGTTCACCGTAGAAACATAATTATTTAAACTTGCTGTATTAAAAATATCACTGAATAATAATGACATTTTCAAGTTATTCTTAAAGCTATGTTGTACCCCAAAAGACAGATCAAACATTTCTCCAACACTAAACAAACCTCTATTATGCTGGGAGCTATAATAAGAATTTAGTTGTAGTTTGGTTTTTTCACTTAAAGAAAATGTATTGTTTGATGTCAAATAAACCTGAATTCCATTTTTAGGTGTGGCACCAAAATCAGCGGTGAATTTTGTGTAATATCCTAAAAGATTTACGCTATTCTCACTCTTAAACCACGCAATTCTGTTGTACGAAAAGCTTTCTGTTAATCCGTAATTGTATTGTTTGAAATAATTTTCCCGGGTTATAATCTGGGTTTGATTTTCTGCATCTGAGGTAAAAACAGTTCCAGAACCATCTGTTGTAATATTTAAAAAAAAAGTTGTGTTCAAGTCCTTTTTATACAAGTGGGAAAACTCAAAATTATCTGAAAACGAGGGTTGTAAAAATGGATTCCCCACACTATAACTATTCGCATTGATATAAAACCTGAACGGATTGAGGTTTCTAAAATTTGGTCTGCTAATTCTTCTTCCGTACGAAAGCCCGAAATTGTTATT
>JBBPYO010000355.1:0-3396 GCA_038199845.1 Flavobacteriales bacterium | reverse complement strand
TGATGTCACAGGAATATTAAAAACCGGTATTTCTGGACTTGCTGTATCTGATGAAATTACGCGCGATTTTAATACAATAAAAGTATTTAATCAATTATTAAGCGCATCTTCAACCGAAGAACAACGCCATACTTTTAAGTAATTTTTTGAGAGTTTCACAATTCGGTAGAACTTCATTTGCTGGTATTTTTCTTTGCTGGTTTATTGAAAGCGTACTTCGAAATGAGCTTATTTCCAAAGGAATTTTAAAGATTTTGCTGAAGTAAATTTGGATAAACCATTTCCTTTATATTCCCATTAAAAATTGAACATAAAAAAAAGCCCATCAGTATTGATGAGCTTTTAGTTTTACTAGAAAGTTTATGTATTAGATAACTTTTACGTTTACCGCATTCATACCTTTGTTACCTTCTTGAAGATCGAATTCAACTTCATCGCCTTCGCGAACTTCATCGATTAATCCTGATACGTGCACAAAGTGGTCTTTTTCAACGCCTTCTTCAGTGATAAATCCGAAACCTTTAGTTTCATTGAAAAATTTTACTGTTCCTTTACTCATTATAATGTATTAAAATTTATATTAACAATAGTTCTTCAACTACTATGCCATTTTATTGATAATTAATGAATTAATTCAATTATTAGCAAATTATCTGATTTCTTAAGTATTCAGTATAAAAAGAGGAGGAATTGTCTTTTAAATGTCATTACATTTTGTCAGTTTATGACAGTGTCATGACAAAGGCTCCGGAATATGCTGTCAAATATTAGAAATTACTATAGGAATACTTAATTATCATCAAATATTCTCCCTGTTTTCCCTATTTTTAGAACAACAAATATAAATACCAATAACTATGAGTTCAAGAAGGGATTTTTTAGGGAAAATTACCATGTCTGCCATCGGTTTGCCACTATTATATAATTCAGCAGATCTGTTCGCAGCTTCTCCATTGGTTCCAGATGGCCGCGTTTTAAGAGTTGCAATTATGGGACTGGGCGGTTATGGTACTCGCGTTGCGGAGGCTATGCAAGACTGTACGCGCGCAAAACTCGTGGGTCTCATCAGCGGCACACCTTCCAAAGTCGAAAATTGGCGCGCAAAATATAAGATCCCTGAGAAAAACTGCTATAACTATGAAACATTTGACCAGATAAAGGACAATCCAGACATAGATGCGGTTTATATTATTACGCCAAATGCATTACATAAAGATCAGTGTTTACGCGTTGCCAAAGCCGGAAAGCATGTAATTTCCGAAAAACCCATGGGTTTGAATGCTGCTGAAGGACAGGCGATGATAGATGCGTGCAAAGCTGCGGATGTACATTTATTGGTTGGTTATCGTCTGCATTTTGAACCCAAAACCGTGGCCGCTATTAAGATGCGCCAGAACGGCGAATTCGGCAAACTTAATTTTTTTCAGGGTCAGACAGGTTTTGATATTGGCAATCCCGCACAATGGCGGCTTAACAAAGCGCTGGCCGGCGGTGGTTCTTTGATGGATATTGGGATTTATTCTATCAACGGCGCGCGTTATATGTTGGGCGAAGAACCTATCTGGGTCACTGCGCAGGAAACTAAAACAGAGCCCGAAAAATTTAAGGAGGGTGTTGATGAGACTATTCAATTTCAAATGGGTTTTCCCAGCGGTGCGGTGGCTTCCTGCCTTTCTACCTACAACATGAGCTACCTGGACCGATTTTTTCTGAGCGGTGACAATGGTTTTGTGGAAATGCAGCCCTCTACCGGTTATGGCCCCATTGAAGGCCGCACCAATAAAGGGAAATTAAACCAACCACATGTTACACATCAAACTTTACAAATGGACGGAATGGCGCAACTTATCTATGATGATGTTCAACCCATAGCTCCCGTAAATGGCGAAGAGGGACTCAAAGATCTTAAGATTATTGATGCTATTTACAAAGCGGTGGAAACTGGCGAAAAAGTTACGTTATAATTTAAATCGAGATATTGAAATAAACGTTCCATTTGAAAAAAACAATTCAGACAGAATAAACTTTTTTTAAATATTCAGTGATAAATAAAAACGGCCAATAATCATTAATTATTGGTCGTTTAGAGGTTTTCGGGTGTTTTTAGTTGAAAATTACAATATTGTAGAAATTGTTTCATCTACAAAAATCACTTGTTCAATAACTTTTTTCACTGGTTATCATCTTTTTCCAGCTTAATTTTCATTTATTTTTTGAAATCTACGCGTCATAATATAAAGCCAATAAATGTTCAAAGCGTAGAGATTCGATCGAAATTTATTCGTTCAAGGAAGCTGAAGTTCCCTTTAAAATATGAATCGCCGCTTCTGCCAGTTCTGCCGTTAATCCTAATGTCCCACTGGTTTGCACCAGCCGCGGTCGCAATTCAAACGGTAAACTATTCAATATTTTATCGTCGTCAATAATCACAAAATTATCTTGCTCCTTATTATTTGAAAGCCAGCGCAGGATTTCTTCTTTTCGGTTTAAAACAGGCACATTTTCTTGCAGTTTGTCGATACTGATTTCAGAAAAACCACGCATTTCAAACATGGACTTCCACTGCATTAAACTGTAGCTATCTTTATGCGATGTGGTCAGCATTATTGTGGCGCCAGTTGCAGTAAGGATTTGTTGCAAACTTTTTGCTGCCCGTATACTGAATTTTGGGAAACCATCTGCTTCAAATTCAGGACGTTTCCAGGAACTGGCAGGAACCATAACTCCGTCTATATCTAATAAAATTACCATATTTAAAGATATGATTTCTTTTGACGCTGCATTTTACTTTCCGCAGGAGTAGGTTTCTTGACATCCATGGCTTTAAAATGCTCCATTTCGGCGGTAGTATCCCAATCGGTTTCTTCTATGATTACCTCTTCCCACGCATAATCTATAGCCGCGCTTCCTATTTCCCACTCCGTTGTACCAAGATCTATTCCTGCCAGTCCAGCGCTCACATATCGATGATGTCCATCTACAATTCGATCTCCCACAACATGGATATTTTCAAAAGCTATTCCGTCCTTCATTTTTTGAGAAAGTCGTTGAAGTATGGGCAAACTCAATTTTTGCTGCGTGGCGGTGCGTTTCAGAGTTCCTGATTTTAATAGATTTTTTACCGTTTTTATATCTAAATTGGTCATATTCTAAAGTATTCTTATTTTTTTCATCGCGTTCTGTACGCCTAAAATTGTATTGAAAATTAATCCTAACGCTAATATACTTGCTTTCATTTAAAATATAATTGAATATCGGAAAAGTGTCCCAACAGCGTGTTGTCTTTTCCCGGAAGCCATTTGTTTTACTACCTTTCTAGCCGTTTCCCGCCCATTTTAATCGGTTTTTGGGCGTTTCCCTACGGGTCGGGCTTTACGCTGCAATCTTTTTGCTCGT
>JBBPYO010000354.1:0-3476 GCA_038199845.1 Flavobacteriales bacterium | reverse complement strand
AAGATTACCAATGAAAATCCACGTGAATTTCGCAAAAGGTATGTTTAGGATACTTGCTCAGTAATTTTAGGATTTTTTACAAGGAATTATAAAAAACTGATTAGTAACCTACTCTCAATTAAACAAATTGGAGATGATAACATTTTAAAAAACAATTAGGCAATTGATTAAAAGTACAGATACATTTATCATTAAATATCTGGCATTTTCATTACCCCCAAAAAAAAGGAACGGAAATTGATTTAAGATCAGTAATCAACCCTTAAGATGATAAGGTAGATTGAAACTGGAGAAACGCCCTTTAGCAATGAGAAATTTTTTAATAGTGTTTTTGGCCTTATTTGCATCTTCTATAAATGCGCAATCAGGAATCTATAATGGGAGTTATGAGAAGAAATATGAGATGGATAATGGAGATTTTCAACACTATAAAATAACATTGAATCCGGATGGAACATTTGTTTATCATTCGCATTTAAAAATATCAAAGAGAATTCCACCTGAAATGAGTATATATGGGAGGGGAACCTGGATAGCAGAGACTAATATAATCTCTCTAACTACAGACAAGACAAAGGACTTGGATGAGACCTATACCTTGGATCTAAGCAACACCAAAGCAAGATATCGCAGCAAATCACCTCGAGATAAATCTGATCGTGTTGTTCCTATAGCATTAAGATTTTATCAATCGGACATTTCTTGGGTAATAAGAAAGGAACTTCTTAAATCAAAATAAGGGACGAAATTAGAATAATAGGTCTAATCTTTATGGACATCACTTAAATTGACCTCCTCAATTGAACTGAACTTGTTCGAAAGTGAGGTTTCCCACTTAATAATTGAACTTTCATTACATTGGGAATTTTTGGAAACGCTATTCAAACAAAATGTTAGTTCCTATTATAGTCAATATATTCCTTACATAAACGAGAAAGGCGAGCGAATTATTGAAGTTAATGCGTTTTGCGAAATACTGAAGTTGCCATCAAATTTAGAAAGGTCATCTAAAAAATGACAAAAATGGACTGTAAAAACAGAATACCTATACTAGTAATAACTTTATTTTGCGAAAGGAATGATAATCTAAAACCGCAGTTCGAGCTAAGTAAAATGAGTCAGTTTAAGTAAAATTCAATGATATTTTTTAAAAGAGTACAAAATCAAAAGACAAAAAAACGCCCTATTTTCACCTCAAAACAGGTAAAATAGGGCGTTTTTTAGCTTATTTGGCCGTTTTTAGGGCTTAATCTAAGGCTTGTTTTAAATCGGCAATAAGATCTTCTTCATCTTCAATACCAACACTAAGACGGATTAAGGAATCTTTAATTCCTATTTCTTGTCTTTGTTGTTTTGGTATGGTTGCGTGTGTCATGCTCGCGGGATGACCAGCCAGACTTTCTACACCGCCCAGACTTTCAGCAAGGGTAAATACTTTCAGTTTTTCTACCACTTTTACGGCACCTTCCTGAGAATCTTCTTTGGTGGTAAACGAAACCATTCCACCAAAATCCTTCATCTGTTTCTTGGCAACATCATGATTGGGATGGTCTTCAAAACCTGGCCAGTACACATGATCAACCTTGGGATGGTTTTTTAAGAAATGTGCAACCGCTTTGCCATTTTCACAATGACGCTGTACGCGTATATGGAGTGTTTTTATTCCGCGAAGCGCAAGAAAACTATCCTGTGGACCACAAATGGCGCCACTTGCGTTTTGTATAAAATAAAGTCGGTCTGCAAGCGCATCATCCTTAACCACCAGCGCGCCCATTACAATATCACTATGCCCGCCCAGGTATTTTGTGGCGCTGTGCATTACAATATCCGCACCCAGATCTAAGGGTTGCTGTAAATAAGGAGTCGCAAAAGTATTATCTACGGCGAGCAACACGTCGTTTTTCTTGGCCACTTTAGAAACGGCCTCGATGTCTATGATATTCATCATAGGGTTTGTAGGGGTTTCTACCCAGATCAACTTTGTGTTTTCATTAATATGCTGCTGAATCTTATCTGCATCCTGCATACCTACAAAATGAAATTTGAGACCAAAATCCTCAAAAATCTTAGTAAAAAGTCGATACGAACCGCCATAAAGATCATCTGTTGAAATGATCTCATCACCAGGTTTAAATAACTTAAGCACTGCATCTATAGCTGCAAGACCAGAACCAAAAGCGATACCATGCTTTCCGTTTTCTATGCTTGCCAAAGATTTCTCAAGTGCCGAGCGTGTGGGATTTCCGCTTCGCGAATATTCAAAACCTTTATGGCCGCCGGGCGTTGTCTGTGAATACGTAGAAGTTTGATATATAGGGGGCATCACGCTGCCGTATGCAGGATCAATATCCTTCTGGCCACCGTGAATTGTTTTTGTGTTGAATTTCATAGTATTATGTATTTTTTAATCTTTCGTTAAAAGTGCTGCAAAAATAGCAAGAGCCTGCCGGATTGCCAAAATTGCCTGTATCTTTGGCCTATGTTTAACGTAAAACCCCGTTCTTTTGAAAATTACGCTCCCTGTATTATTACTTTTATTGCTTATCACTGGTTGTCAAGAAGAAAAACCGACCCTAAATCTTATTGAAAAGTCTTATACTTCTGCTAATCTGCCAGCATGTGAAGGTGATATCTGTCCAAAAATGGATATAAAGCTCTTAAAGGCCGAAGGAAAATCTCCGCTTGCAACTACTATTAATACTGCGGTAGAGCAATACATCGCTGCCAATTTGAGCATAACCCCTGACGATGAAGATAAAATAAAAACCATAGATCAAGGTATTTCCAATTTTATCGATTCTTTTAGATCCGCAAATTTAGAATTTCCAGATAGTCCCGCAGTACAGGGATATGAATTCTCAAATAATAGCGTGGTGGGTTTTGAGAATAAAAGCCTGCTTTCCTTAAAGATGGAAACTTACAGCTACTGGGGCGGCGCACATGGTTATAGTAGCACTTCCTACCTTAATTTTGACAAGGAAATACCAGAATTGCTAACCACAGAAAAACTGCTAAAGGACGAAGGAAAATTTAAGGAGTTGGCTGAGAAAATGTTTCGCGAACAAGAGGAAATCCCTATGGATGGCAATATAAACCAGACCGGTTTCTTTTTTGAAAATGACACCTTCAGTTTACCTATTAATATTGGTTTTGAAAACGACGAACTTTTATTGATCTATAATCCTTACGAAGTTGCCTCTTACGCGGAAGGACAGATTATCATTAAAATCCCGAAAGCAGACGTAGCCCCTTTTCTTTCCGTGCGTTTATAGCACGTTTAAGTGCTGAAATAGCTCCATGATGAATTCCTTCATGGAAATTGTTGAAAATAATCGCCTCTTCAACAGTGTTCAAGATAGAACCTGAATTGGCAGTATATGTTTTATAATCCCTAAACATTCCCTTGTTATAATCAACTTTGGTTTTTTCTATCGAAGCTATAAGTTTTGATTTCAGGTACATTACATCAGTCATTT
>JBBPYO010000353.1:0-11865 GCA_038199845.1 Flavobacteriales bacterium | reverse complement strand
TCCGGTGGATGTGGATGGCACTTTTTATCGAATACCGCTAATAAACGCACCGGCCGCACAGTAAAACCAGCTTCTTCTCTTACCTCTTTGACGATAGATTCTGAAGCAGTCATTCCTATCTCGGCCCAGCCACCAGGAATTGTCCACTTTCCATCTATCTGCTCTTTCACCATTAAAATCTCCTTTTTTTGGTTTAAAATAAGCGCGCGTACGTCCACTTTTGGAGTGGGATAATCTTCTACTGGAAGAAAGAAATTCTGGAACACTTCAACGTCTTTCTGACTTAATACGCTCATCATTTCCAGCGCAATTTTCCGCAGTTCCTCATAACGTTCGGCATCGTAATTCTCGGTGTTGTATACCAAACCGGCTTCTGCCAAAGATTTTACCTGCTTGATCAAATTGAGTAAAAAGGTGCTGGACATCTGTTATTGCTATTATTATTTTTATAGTTACTGCTCTATTCAAAACCTTTCTTTATTCCCTAACCAATGGCAGCGTACTGCAACGCAACAAACCTTCCTGTTTTGCTATTTCGGCATAAGGCACTTCTTCTACAGTTATGCCATTACTTCGCAACCAGCTATTTAGGCGCGTAAAACCTTTTTCGGAAATCACCACTTCGGGCGAAATTGAAAACACATTTGAGTTCATGTTAAACATTTCTTCTGCCGTAATTTCAAAGATATTTTCTTTTCCGAAAAAGTTAACCAGCCATTCATATTCTTCCGCTATAAGAAAGCCATTTTTATGCAAAATGGCCTTCCCATCACCTACAGGCTGAAAACAACAATCCAAATGTAGCGCATTAACGTAAGCATCAGTATTGGATTTCCGCAGGTTAAAGGATATTACCTTTTTATTGGGAAAAGCTTTCTCAAGGCATTTAACGGCTTCCATATTTGTGCGGGCGATGATATAATCTGGATAATCTTCTTCGCGATACGTACCCACAAAAAGATAATCTCCGTAGGGCATAACATCTCCCCCTTCTATATGGGCTTCCTCTGGAAAACGAATCACTTTCTCAGGATCCATCTGATCAATCACATGCTGTATGGCCTCAATTTCCCGCTCGCGGTCTGGGAGAATATTTGCCTTGACAAAGTAATCATCAATCACAAAACCAATATCGCGCGTAAAAATCTGATTGTAATCTTTTAATAATTTAGGCCTAAAGACCTGTATCGCGTAGCGCTCAAATATAGCGGTAACTGCATTAATTTCCTTCACCATGGCAGCTTCCTTTGGATAGGTTCCCGCTACAATATGCAATCGTGATTTGGGATCATAGGCTTCTTCCAGCGGCGGCGTACCGCCCACGCTTTTCGCTGTGCCCAGTACAACCGCGCGCAATCGTGAAGTTTCATCTTTTATATTCAGCTTAATCATGTGTATTGTATTATCATTAAATAGTCTGTTTTCTTTTGTCGACTGAAGCATTCGAAAAATTTGAGCAACTTCAAAATACTATTAAGACAGCTTAAAATCGCCAGAAAAGATCTTAAAACGGCTTAATTATAACAATAAATAGCCGTTTTTTGGTCCTTTTATAAATTAAAAACGGACTTTCAAAATATATTTGAAAGTCCGTTATATGTTTATGAAAACCGTTTTATCGGTCTTCTACTTTCTTGAACGGGCGTTGCGGCTCGCCAATATAAATTTGTCTTGGCCTACCTATAGGTTCTTTACGTTGGCGCATTTCCTTCCATTGAGCAATCCATCCCGGCACGCGACCCATGGCAAACATTACGGTAAACATTTCTACTGGTATCCCCAAGGCGCGGTAAATAATACCAGAGTAAAAGTCTACATTGGGATATAATTTTCTATCTACAAAGTAACTATCTTCGAGCGCCTCTTTTTCAAGTGCTTTAGCTATATCAAGAATCTCATCTCCCACTCCCATCTGCTCAAGAACGTCATCAGCTGCTTTCTTAATGATCTTAGCACGTGGATCAAAGTTTTTGTAGACCCGATGACCAAAACCCATCAAACGGAAAGGATCATTTTTATCTTTGGCCTTGGCCATATATTTTTTAGTGTCTCCACCGTCTTTTTTAATAGCTTCAAGCATATCTATCACCGCCTGGTTTGCACCACCATGAAGTGGCCCCCAAAGAGCAGAGATGCCTGCTGAAATAGAAGCAAAGAGACCTGCTTGTGAGGATCCAACCATACGCACTGTAGACGTGGAACAGTTTTGCTCGTGATCTGCATGTAAAATCAATAACTTGTCCAGCGCCTCTATAACTTGAGGATCTACATTGTAGTCTTTATTTGGTTTTGAGAACATCATTTTATGTAGATTCTCGACATAACTTAAATTATTGTTGCCATAATCTAAGGGCTGGCTCATTTTTGTACGCATTGTCCAGGCAACCAGAACGGGGAACTTACCTAATAATTTAATTATCGCATTGTACATTTCTTCTTCAGAATCAACATTTACTGCGGTTGGGTTAAAAGCAGTAAGTGCTGACGTGAGCGAAGAAAGTACGCCCATGGGATGCGCTGATTTAGGAAAGCCGGAAAGTATTTTCTTTACATCCTCGTCTACGTGGCTCTCGTTCTTTATATCATTATGAAATTTCTCAAGTTCATCTTTAGTAGGAAGTTCTCCGAAAATAAGCAGATAAACCACCTCAAGAAATCCAGCTTTTTCTGCGAGATCTTCAATGGCATAACCGCGATATCTAAGAATACCTTCTTCCCCATTAAGAAACGTAATGGCACTCTCACAACTTGCAGTATTTTTAAAACCTGGATCTAACGTAGTAACACCTTTAGTATCAGCACGAAGAGACGCTATATCGATTGCGGTTTCATTTTCTGTCCCTGTTGTTAATGGAAACTCGTATTCTTTTCCATCTATTTTAAGTTTAGCATGCTCTGCCATTGGTGTTTTTTTAAACTGTTTATAAAATCTTGAATGTTAAAAATACAAAAAAACGTCCGATTTCTGAAGTTGGTAGGAGCTTAGCGCAGGTTAAATAATCCTTAAAAGAAAAAGGGGCAGCGACTTAAAAGCCACATACCCCTTACCCAACTTCAAACCTAGTCTTAAATATCTTTGGGATTTGTAAAAAGAACGGATTCTACTTTTTTTCAATTTCAAATCCGTCCTTTCACCCAACTTAACGTATATATTTTATGAAGCGGGCGCTTTAATATCCTTAACTAGATTAGAAATGCTAAACTATAAAAAAAAGTTCTAAAACGGTTTTATTTTATGAAATTATTTGTAGGATTAAACTTATAATTATATTAAACGTTGATAATCAAATATTTATAACTTAAAAATATTATATAAATTATATATTCATAATTCTATACTAGCTATTCATTAGTTTAGTATTAATAATATTTATATTTTGACGTTAATATTCACATTTTATCTATGAAATACATTGTGCTAAAACTTTTAAGTGCAAAAAAACACCCTTAAAGGGTGTTTTTAGACGTTGAATTACAATTTACTTAAATTTAAAAGCATTCATTTTTGGAAAATAAGCTACATCACCAAGCTCTTCTTCAATACGAAGTAATTGATTGTATTTAGCCATCCTATCACTGCGTGATGCAGAACCTGTTTTTATCTGCCCAGTATTTAATGCTACTGCAAGATCTGCAATTGTATTATCTTCGGTCTCTCCAGAGCGGTGAGACATCACACAAGTGTAACCTGCATTGTGCGCCATATTTACCGCAGCGATCGTTTCGGTAAGGGTACCAATTTGGTTTACTTTGATCAATATAGAATTAGCAATTTCTTCCTTAATACCTCGACCTAGACGCTCTACGTTCGTTACAAAAAGATCATCACCCACTAACTGAACCTTATGTCCTATTTTTTCGGTCAAAGATTTCCAACCTTCCCAATCATTTTCATCCATACCGTCCTCAATAGAAATAATAGGATATTTATTGGCAAGTTCAGCTAAATAATCTGCCTGCTCTTCACTAGTCCTCACAACTCCTTTATCACCTTCAAACTTCGTATAATCGTATTTTCCATCTACATAGAATTCGGCCGCAGCGCAATCAAGTGCCACCATTACATCATCTCCTAAGGTATAACCAGCTTTTTCAACCGCAATTTTAATACTGTCTAGCGCATCTTCGGTACCATCAAGAGTTGGTGCAAATCCACCTTCATCACCCACTGAAGTTGTAAGTCCGCGGTCATGCAGCACCTTCTTAAGATTGTGGAAAATCTCGGTTCCCATTTGCATGGCGTGCGTAAAACTTTCTGCTTTTACCGGCATAATCATAAACTCTTGAAATGCGATAGGCGCATCACTGTGCGAGCCGCCGTTGATGATATTCATCATGGGTACTGGCAAAGTATTTGCACTTACACCGCCCACGTAGCGATAAAGCGGCATATTCAATTCATTTGCGGCCGCTTTTGCACAAGCTAGAGAAACACCCAAAATAGCATTAGCCCCCAGCTTCGATTTATTTTCAGTGCCGTCTAGATTAAGCATCATTTGGTCAATCTGATTCTGCTCAAAGACGGAAGTGCCAATAAGCTCTTGTGCAATTATGGTATTTACATTATCTACCGCTTTTTGAACACCTTTGCCCATATACTCCTTTCCGCCATCGCGCAATTCAACAGCTTCGTGTTCGCCTGTAGAAGCGCCAGAAGGAACCGCAGCACGACCCATAGCACCAAATTCGGTAATAACATCTACTTCAACAGTAGGATTACCTCTGGAATCGAAA
Organism: Flavobacteriales bacterium; assembly: GCA_038199845.1. GTDB lineage: Bacteria > Bacteroidota > Bacteroidia > Flavobacteriales > Flavobacteriaceae > Leeuwenhoekiella. The sequence goes on along the minus strand of JBBPYO010000353.1, from coordinate 7,131 downwards.
ATCTGACGGGCATGGATATTTATGATAATACTCATTTTATTCTTTTGTTTAGGTTAATTAATTATGTTAACAATATAAGGAAAATGCAGGGGTCTGAACTATTTGAACGGTGGTTTAAGCTATTATTAAGAATATTACACCTTTAGAATAATCTCAAAATCACTACATTCATGTTGGCTGAATTACACTATTTTGCTTCCGCGAGAACCAAATTGATTTTCTTAGGCGCCTATTTTTTTAGCAGATTTCATACGCTTTATGAATTCATCAAAAAGATACGTTGCATCATTAGGACCTGGCCCTGCTTCTGGATGGTATTGAACTGAAAAACAATTCTTCTCCTTCATTTCCAGTCCCATTACGGTCTTATCATTAAGATGAAAATGTGTTACTGAAACCGCTGGATTAGTTGTAGCTTGATCAAAATCAACCGAAAAACCATGATTTTGGGACGTTATTTCACCTTTTCCGGTGATTTTATTGATGACAGGATGATTAATACCACGATGGCCATGATGCATTTTAAACGTTCCAATACCGTTTGCAAGAGCAATAATCTGGTGTCCCAAACAGATCCCAAAAAGAGGAAGATTTTCATCTATAATTTGTTTAGTCAACTCAACAACTCCATTTAATGGCTCCGGATCTCCAGGACCGTTAGAGAGAAAATAACCGTCTGGATTAAATTCCTTCATTTCTTCAAGAGAAGTATCAAAAGGAAAGACCTTGATGTACATATCACGATTGGCCATATTCCGAAGAATATTTCGTTTGATTCCAAGATCTAAAGCAGCAACTCTGTAAGTCGCATTTTCATTTCCGAAAGTATACGGTTCATTTGTAGATACTTTGCTTACCAATTCAAGTCCATCCATATTTGGAATTTCTTCCAACTGCTTTTGCAGTCCAGGTAAGTCATCCACTTCGGTAGAAATAACAGCATTCATTGCGCCGTTATCTCGAATGTAAGCAACGAGTGCCCGGGTATCTACATCAGAAATAGCAAATAGATTGTTATTCTTTAAAAAAGATTGCAGCGACTCGTCTACCCGTGTTCTTGAATAAGTATAGCTGAAATTCTTACAGATTAGCCCCGCGATCTTTACGGAATCTGATTCAGTTTCTCCATGATTGCCACCATAATTACCTATATGCGCGTTTGTAGTCACCAGCAATTGTCCAAAATAAGATGGATCAGTAAATATCTCCTGATAACCGGTCATGCCGGTATTAAAACATACTTCACCAAATGCGGTGCCTTCTTGATCACCTACCGCTTTTCCAAAAAAAATGGTGCCATCTGCAAGAAGGATAATAGCTTTTCGTTTTGTGTGGTATTTCATAATTATCTTTTCGTTTGGAACTCAACTATTTTACTTAAGGTTATATTACCCAATTTGCCGAAGTATTCTCGACAAAAATAATCATAAAAAAAGGGATAAACCCAATGGGTTATCCCTTTTCTAATTTTATAAGAAATGATTTTTACTCTTTGGAATCATTTTCTTCTTTTCCTTCAGATTTACTTTCTTTCTTTTCATCAGGTTTTGCTTCTTCTTCGGCAGCTGCTGCTTTCGGTTTAGTGTCCTCTGCAGAAGCTGTTGTAGTTTCTTGCTCGCTGTCATCTTCAGCCGTAGTAGTTTTCTTACCAGCTCTACGTGTAGATTTTTTCTTAGCGCTCTTGGCTGTATTATAGATCTCGTTAAAATCTACTAGCTCAATCATCGCCATATCAGCATTATCACCTAGACGGTTACCCAATTTAATAATACGGGTATAACCACCTGGACGGTCACCAACTTTTACAGCAACTTCCCTAAAAAGTTCAGTAACAGCTTCCTTTTGACGCAATTTACTCATTACCAAACGGCGGTTATGTGTAGTATCGCTTTTAGATTTAGTCACGATCGGTTCAACAAATATGCGCAAAGCTTTAGCCTTTGCGATTGTTGTATTGATACGCTTATGTTCTATTAAGGAGCAAGCCATGTTAGCAAGCATAGATTTCCTATGGCCTGTCTTTCTTCCTAAGTGATTAAATTTCTTACGGTGTCTCATGAAATTTTATTTTCGCCTCCATCTTGCTCAACCCATTTTGGGGAGCAAAATATGGGTGCATTACTAATCTTTATCTAATTTATATTTGGCAAGGTCCATACCGAAATTCAAACCTTTAACGTTTACAAGTTCTTCAAGTTCAGTCAATGACTTTTTACCGAAGTTTCTGAACTTCATCAAATCATTTTTATTGTAGGAAACAAGATCGCCCAAAGTTTCTACTTCTGCTGCCTTAAGACAGTTAAGAGCACGAACTGAAAGATCCATATCTACCAATTTAGTTTTAAGCAATTGACGCATGTGCAAAGACTCTTCGTCGTATGTTTCAGTCTGAGCAATCTCATCAGCCTCAAGGGTGATGCGCTCGTCAGAGAATAACATAAAATGATGAATCAATGTTTTAGCAGCTTCTGTTAAAGCGTCCTTAGGATGAACAGAACCATCTGTCATAATTTCAAAAATCAACTTTTCATAGTCGGTTTTTTGCTCTACACGATAGTTTTCTATGCTATATTTCACATTTTTAATGGGAGTATAGATAGAATCTGTAAAAATGGTACCAATAGGTGCGTTTTGCTTTTTGTTGTCCTCAGCAGGCACATAACCACGACCTTTTTCAATTGTGATTTCCATATTCAAGTTCACACTCTTTTCCATGTTCGCAAGAACAAGATCAGGATTTAATACCTGAAAACCAGAAATAAACTTTTGAAAATCACCAGCTAAGAACTGATCTTTATCTGTAAGTGAAATAGTAACAGTTTCATTATCTATTTCTTCAATCTGTCTCTTAAAACGTACTTGTTTAAGATTGAGAATGATTTCGGTAACATCTTCAACAACTCCTGCAATGGTTGAAAACTCGTGATCTACCCCCTCAATACGAATAGAGGTGATAGCAAAACCTTCTAGGGAAGAAAGAAGCACCCTACGAAGCGCGTTACCCACGGTTAAACCGTAGCCAGGTTCCAAAGGTCTGAATTCGAACTTACCTTCAAAGTCAGTAGAATCGATCATTATGACTTTATCGGGCTTCTGGAAATTAAGTAATGCCATATTTAGTTTTCTAAGAGTTGTTATTATTATTTAGAGTACAATTCAACGATGAATTGCTCATTGATGTTCTCTGGAATCTGAATTCTGGTAGGAACAGCAACAAATGTACCCTCTCTACTCTCATTATTCCATGTAATCCATTCATATACATGATTTGCATTTCCTAAAGCATTTTGAATTGCCTCTAAGGATTTTGACTTTTCACGCACCGCGATTTTATCACCCGGCTGTACACTATATGAAGGAATATTAACAAGCTCTCCATTAACGGTTATATGCCTGTGGCCTACGAGTTGACGTGCAGCTCTTCTAGAAGGCGCAATTCCCATTCTATAAACCACATTATCTAAACGTGTTTCGCAAAGTTGTAAAAGAACCTCACCAGTAATACCGGTAGATCGGGTCGCTTTTTCAAACATATTACGGAACTGACGCTCTAAAACACCGTAAGTGTATTTAGCTTTTTGCTTTTCTTGTAACTGGATCGCGTATTCTGACTTTTTGCCACGACGCCTAGTATTTCCATGTTGTCCAGGAGGATAATTTCTTTTTTCAAAAGATTTATCATCTCCAAAGATCGCTTCACCGAATTTTCGGGCGATCTTTGTCTTAGGACCGGTATATCTTGCCATTCTTAATTGTTGTTTGTGGGGTAGGATTTGGAATTAAGGTCTAGTCCTTCGCAAAACCGATAAAACCCCGATTGATATAAGTATTGAATTTATGATAATAACCCGACCTTGTTCAAGGCCAGGTTTTACTTTACACTATATTTCTTTTAAAAAGAATACTGATTAGTGTCAAGATATAATGATCTTAAACACGACGTCTTTTGGGAGGACGGCATCCATTATGTGGCAGTGGTGTTACATCTACAATCTCAGAAACTTCGATACCGCTGTTGTGTATAGAACGTATAGCAGATTCACGACCGTTACCAGGACCTTTAACATAAACTTTAACCTTGCGTAAACCGGCATCATGGGCAACTTTACTAGCATCTTCAGACGCTAATTGAGCAGCATATGGAGTATTTTTCTTGGATCCTCTAAAGCCCATTTTCCCGGCGGATGACCAAGATATAACATCACCTTTTTTGTTAGTTAAAGAAACTAATATATTGTTGAAAGAAGCTGATATGTGCGCCTCCCCAACTGATTCTACAACTACTTTACGTTTCTTGGTGCCTTTACTTTTAGAGCTCTTAGACCCTTTAGCAGCACCTTTTGTACTTTGCTTTGCCATTAGTTACTTATTATTTGGTTACTTTCTTCTTATTAGCAACCGTTTTACGCTTACCTTTTCTGGTTCTGGAATTGTTCTTGGTGCGCTGACCACGTAAGGGTAAACCAGATCTGTGGCGAATACCTCTATAACAGCCAATATCCATCAAGCGTTTAATACTTGTAGACACCTCACTTCTCAACTCTCCTTCAATTTTATAAGAACCTACAGCTTCCCGGATGCGACCTATCTGATCATCATCCCAGTCAGAAACCTTAATGTCCTCGCTCACTTCTGCTTGAGCTAAAATTTTCTGTGCTCTGCTTTTACCTACTCCGAAGATATACGTCAATGCAATAACACCTCTTTTTTGTTTCGGGATATCTATCCCTGCGATTCTAGCCATAGTTTAACCTTGTCTTTGTTTGAACTTAGGGTTCTTTTTGTTAATCACATACAACCTGCCCTTTCGCCTAACGATTTTGCAGTCTGCACTCCTTTTTTTTACTGATGCTTTTACTTTCATCTCTATTAATATCTGTAAGTTATACGAGCCTTTGTTAAATCGTACGGACTCATTTCCAATTTCACTTTATCTCCAGGTAATAATTTTATATAATGCATACGCATCTTACCTGAAATATGCGCTGTCACGATATGACCATTTTCCAGTTCTACCCGAAACATGGCATTTGATAATGCTTCTATAATAGATCCATCTTGTTCTATTGCTTGCTGTTTTGCCATTATGCTACTGCTTTTCTATTTTTACCTGTTTTCATTAGTCCGTCATAATGTCTATTCAACAAATAAGAATTTACTTGCTGCATGGTATCAATGGCTACACCTACTAGAATAAGCAATGATGTACCACCATAAAATAAGGCCCATCCTTGTTGCATGCCTAAAACACTTACGGCGACAGCAGGAAAAATAGCAATAAGGGCTAAAAATATGGAGCCCGGAAGTGTGATCTGTGACATAATGCGATCCAAATATTCACCTGTTTCCGTACCAGGACGAATACCGGCTATAAAGCCTCCACTTCGTTTTAAATCGTCTGCCATTTTATTTGTAGGAACGGTAATTGCCGTATAAAAATAGGTGAAGACAATGATCAATAAAGCAAATACAAAATTATACCAGAAGCCAAAAATGTTATTAAACTCTCCAGCAATACTTTTTGCAGTAGTAGATTCAGACAGTCCAATAACGGCTGCAGGAATAAACATGATTGCTTGCGCGAAAATAATTGGCATTACTCCAGAAGCATTTAACTTTAGGGGAATATATTGACGATTGCCAAAAACATTACGCTCATAACTTCCACTTGCTGTTCTTCTAGCATACTGCACTGGTATTTGTCGAACAGCCATTACCAACATTACACAAAGCAATATGATAACAAACCAAATAACCAACTCGATCAAAATCATTATTAGACCTCCATTAGATTCACTAACTCGAGAAACCCATTCTTGAACAAATGACATTGGCAATCTAGCGATAATTCCAACCATTATAAGAAGGGAAATACCATTACCAATACCTTTATCAGTGATTTTTTCACCTAACCACATTGCAAAAATACAGCCTGTAGTTAAAATGATAACCGATGATATAATGAAGGTCACATGACTTTCCATTATAAATGCTTCTGCTGGAAGTATGCTATATAAACTGGTAATATAACCAGGCCCTTGTACTAATGTAATACCAATAGTAAGCCATCTTGTGATCTGGTTAATCTTACGTCTACCACTTTCACCTTCCTTTTGCAACTTCTGCAGATAAGGAACCGCAATACCCATAAGCTGCACAACAATAGATGCCGAAATATAAGGCATAATACCGAGGGCAAAAACTGAAGCATTAGATAACGCGCCACCTGTAAATGCATTCAAAAGTCCCAGGAGGCCACCGTCCATCTTTTCTGAAAGGCTGCCTAACTGCGATGCATCTATACCAGGAAGAACAATCTGAGCTCCAAAACGGTAAACGAGCAGCAATCCCAAAGTAATTAGGATTCTGTTCTTTAACTCTTCTATCTTCCAAATATTTTTTATTGTGTCTATAGCACCCATGCTCACGTATATTTTATAGCGTTACTGCCTCACCACCGGCTGCTTCAATAGCTTCCTTTGCTGAACCTGTAAATTTGTGGACAGTAATTTTAAGCTTAGCTTTAAGTTCACCGCGACCCATTATTTTAATGAGATCCTTTTTACCAGCCAACCTATTTTCCACAAGTGAATCTATAGTCACTTCTTCGTTAATGCGACCAGCATCAACATAAGCTTGTAAAGTATCGATATTTATTCCAGTATATTCCTTCCTGTTTCGGTTGCTGAAACCAAACTTTGGCACACGACGCTGAAGAGGCATCTGACCACCTTCAAAACCTACTTTTTTAGAATAACCTGAGCGTGACTTTTGACCATTATGTCCACGACCTGCGGTACCACCATTTCCAGTAGCCTCACCGCGGCCTCGCCTGCTATCGTTCTTTTTTACCGAGCCTGCTGCCGGTTTTAAGTTGTTTAAGTTCATTTTTATATTTTTTAAGCTTCTTGAACGGAAACTAAATGATTCACTTTGCTGATCATGCCCAAAATATTAGAACTATCTTCATGTTCTACTACTTGACCAATTTTTCTAAGACCCAATGCCTCTAATGTCCTTTTCTGGTTTTTAGAGCGTTTTATAGCACTTTTAACCTTTGTTACTTTTATTTTTGCCATGATCTATAATTATTACCCGTTGAACACTTTATCAATGGAAATACCGCGTTGC
>JBBPYO010000352.1:0-8455 GCA_038199845.1 Flavobacteriales bacterium | reverse complement strand
GTCATAATTCACCATGCGCTCGTAGCTGCTATTGAAAATAGGTTCGCCAAAGGCAAAATTAATCACCACAAAAAGCACTAGTGGAATTATCGCATATTTAAGATATTTGGCATTTTTCCTGTAATCTATGGCAAGTGAAAAAGGTATTGGTTCAAGTTCTTTTTCACGTTGTTCAATACTTGCTACAACCAGATCAGAATCACTTCCCTGCGCTTTTAGCTGAAGTGTATTAACTAATTTATCGTTTACTTCTGGAAAATACATTCCAATCATTTGGGATGCTTTGGTAAAATCAATTCCCTTGGCCAACTTAAACAAACGCGCTAGTGGAATCCCGATAAAACGATAGATTAAAAATACTTCAACCACTATAAAAGACCAGAATAAAAAAGCCCTTCCGGCAGGACGCAACCATAAAAAATACTCAATAAGCAAAACCAGCAAGAAATAACTCACACCTATTGCTATAAAAAATAGTAATCCGCGTACGAGCTGATTTTTATAATACTTGCTAATAAAAGCTTCGAGTTTGTCTTCTATATTGCTGCGTTTATTCACTGATTTAAGATTATTCAGGTTTAGAGATTCTGTTTTTCCCACTTGTGGCGATTTCATTGCGTCTCAAAAGCCATACTTACAAATTTACACGTTTTCAACGTAGCTTTCAGTTCGTTAACGCTCGGCTTCCATGTGAATTACCACAAACCATTATTATCACAAAAAAAATGCCTAAAAACGCACGTAAACTCTTTTAAGTTAGAGCATGCAAGCCCATTCTAAATAGGTCATCCTTCAAAAATAATTTACCTTTACTGGTCAAAAACCACAGAACATGTCTCAAAATCCCAGAGTGCGCTTTGCACCCAGTCCTACCGGCCCACTTCATATAGGTGGCGTTCGTACTGCGTTGTACAATTATCTTTTTGCCAAGAAAAACAATGGTACATTTATTTTACGCATAGAAGATACAGATCAGCAACGCTACGTGGAACATGCTGAAGAATATATCATCGCCGCCTTGAACTGGTGCGGAATTCCATTTGATGAAGGTCCAGGAAAAGAAGGTGGTTTTGGCCCATATCGTCAGAGCGAGCGTAAAGATAAATATTTCGCTTTTGCGAAAAGTCTTATAGATTCTGGCAATGCGTATTATGCTTTTGATACCGCAGAAGCGCTTGATAAACACCGTCAGGAACATGAAGCTAAAGGAAAAACCTTTATATACAACTGGCACAACCGTAATAAACTTGACAATTCGCTGAATCTTGATGCTGCAGAAGTGCAGAAAAGACTGGATGCCGGTGAAGAACATGTCATTCGTTTTAAGTCGCCGGAAAATGAAACGCTGTATCTGGAAGATATCATACGTGGTGATATGGAAGTCCAGACAAGCGTACTGGATGATAAAGTTCTTTTTAAGGGTGACGGAATGCCAACGTATCATCTCGCAAATATCGTAGATGATCATCTTATGGAAATTACGCATGTGATTCGCGGTGAGGAATGGTTGCCTTCCCTTGCGCTCCACAAGTTACTATACCGTGCTCTTGGTTGGGAAGCTCCACAATTTGCCCACCTTCCACTTATTTTAAAACCTGTAGGCAAAGGCAAACTGAGTAAACGGGACGGTGAGAAAATGGGCTTTCCAGTTTTTCCTTTAGAATGGAAAGATCCAGAATCAGGATCTATTTCCAGCGGCTATCGCGAAGATGGTTATTTGCCGGAAGCAGTCGTAAATATGCTTGCTTTTCTGGGATGGAATCCAGGAACGGAAAAAGAAATCTACGCTTTAGAGGAACTTATTGCCGATTTTGAGCTGGAAAACGTTCATAAAGCGGGTGCTAAATTTGATCCAGATAAAACCAAATGGTTTCAGCAACAACATCTCCAACTTGCCGATGATTCCGTTCTGGTTGCTGGTTTTATGAAAATTCTCGACGATAAAAACATCGAAAGTTCGCAGTCTTATGTGCGTCACGTGGTGCAGTTGCTGAAAGAACGCGCTGTTTTTATTTCTGACTTGTGGGAATCTGGCTGGTACTTTTTTGACCGCCCTACTTCCTACGACGAGAAAGCTTCTAAAAAAGCATGGAAAGAAGATACCGGCGAACTTATGATTGAATTGATTAGAATTATCTACAAAACGGAACCCTTCGATGCTGAAAATCTTTCTACATCAGTAAAAACATGGATTCAGGAATCAGGTCTTGGTTTTGGTAAGGTCATGCAGCCTTTCCGCTTAAGTCTTGTGGGCGCAATGGAAGGTCCAGATGTTTTTGAAATTGCTGCGACCATAGGAAAAGAAAAAACATTGGAGCGGATTCGTTTCGCAATAGAAATCCTTTAAAAAAATCTTAGGTTGCTCCGAAAGGCAAACAATAAGACATTACATTAGAAAATATGAACTGGGAATGGTAAATTTAGAGCCATTACCCAGTTTTTTATTGCTCACTTAAAACAAGCCCTTATGTACATTATTCCTGTAATTATTGTAATAATTCTCGTACTCCTTTTTTCTTCGATTTTTATAGTCCGCCAGCAAACCGCTGCAATTATAGAACGCCTGGGGAAATTTACGAGTGTTCGCAATTCCGGTATTCAATTTAAAGTACCTTTTGTTGATAAAGTTGTTGGCCGCATGAACTTGCGCATTCAGCAGCTGGATGTTATTGTGGAAACCAAAACCAAAGATGACGTTTTTGTTCGCCTCAAAATTTCTGTGCAGTTTATGGTTGTAAAAACAAACGTATACGATGCTTTTTATGCGCTCGAAGATCCACAAAATCAGATTACTTCCTATGTTTTTGATGTGGTGCGTTCTGAAGTGCCAAAGATGAAACTGGATGACGTTTTTGAACGTAAGGATGATATTGCCATCGCAGTAAAAAGCGAACTTAATCAGGCAATGACCGATTATGGTTACGATATCATTAAAACCCTGGTTACCGATATAGATCCTGATCAGCAAGTAAAAATTGCAATGAACCGAATCAACGCTTCCGAACGCGAAAAAGTCGCCGCCGAATATGAAGCAGAAGCAGATCGAATTAAAATAGTTGCAAAAGCGCGTGCAGAGGCCGAAAGCAAGCGTTTACAAGGTCAGGGCATAGCTGATCAGCGCCGGGAGATTGCACGCGGTCTAGAAGAATCTGTAGAGGTTTTAAACAATGTGGGCATCAACTCGCAGGAAGCTTCTGCGCTTATTGTGGTAACCCAACATTATGATACACTTCAATCTATAGGTGAAGCTACCAATTCCAACTTAATCCTACTTCCCAATTCGCCACAAGCGGGCAGTGAAATGTTGAATAATATGATCGCAAGTTTTGCCGCTTCAAATCAGATTGGGGAACAAATGAAAAAGCAGAACGAAGAAAAAGGTATAGGTAAAAAACTACGCAAAAAGCCCCGCGAAAGTGATCAAGGTTATGACTCCTCAATGGAATAATTTCTCTTTAAATCTTGCATATTAAAACAATAAAACCCCAGACGTAGATCTGGGGTTTTTGTTTTTAATACAGAAATACTATTCGTAATTCTTATTTTTAACCTTCTTGATACCCATTAATTTATCAACTGCTTTATAGACAAAAGCTTTCTTTGCAATAGCGCCAACGGTGCTGGCTATACTGCTCATAGGATTAAAGCCATCTTTCATATCATGAAAATCAGCCTTTAATTGCTCTTTATCAATCTGTTGCTGCAACTTTAAAATTTTAAGGTCGTGCTCAATTTGTTCAAAGGAAGAATATACTTTCATATCAATCTATTAGTTTTTTGAATTCATCATCCAATACTTGTTTCTGAGTCTCTTCATTGAAAACGATCTTAGAGTATTTTGTCAATACCTTTTTAGTAAGAATTGGTTTACCAAAAATAAGCATGAACACAAATAATAGAAAATAAAAGCCTGCAACTATAAAATAGCCTGCGCTTAAACTTTCTAAAGACTCACCGATCACAATCGCAACAGCTACAGAAATAAATAATAAAAAGATGAGAAAGAAACTACCAATCACTAGTAAATTCACCAGTGAGACTGCGCCTTTCATAAATTTCCCGAAGAAATCAAGCTTATAAAATTCAATACTACTATCTAGAGAAGTTTGAAAATCATCACTTAAAGTCTTAAAGTTTTCAGATAAATTAAAAATAGACATAGGCTAATTATGCTTTTGCGCCTCTTGGAACATTCATATCTTTTATGTTATCAACCACTTCTTCGGCTTTATCTGTGGCATGCGCATTTTTCCTTCTTAAATCTTCAAGCTTTTTTTCCATTGCGACTAAAATATCGTCAGCTTTATCGCTTGCGCTACTTAATGTCTCATCTAGCTTGTGATCGAAGTTTTTTTTTGCTTTTTGAGCAGAATGGCTCAAGGATTCCGAGGTTTCCTTGATTTGCTTATCTAATTTCTTTTTAGCCTCTTTAGCGTTTTTAGAAATTTTCTTACGCGTTTCATCTCCACTTTCTGGAGCATAAAGTAACGCAACTACAGAACCGATTGCGGCTCCTGTTATTAAAGCTAGAAATGTATTTCCTGTTTTTGACATGGTGATTGTTTTAAATAATAGTTTGAATCAAATATACATGCGTTCATTAAATATCTCCGTTAATAACCGGTTAATAATTAACAGATAACCTTAAAAAAATGTCAAAATGACCTAAAAAACGCTCTGTAGTTCCAAAAAACGAGCTTTTAAAAATCAATTTTCGAAATTATTGAAGAAATATTTCCTGAATCAACTCCTAATTAAAGGTTTTCAGCTGAATTTTCAAGCAACTCGTCACCGGAATTCTTCATTTCATCAATAAACTGGACTACTTCTGGACTTGATTTTTCGGCTTTGCCCATGTCGATCAAAACCTTCAAAGTTTCTAAAACAGCCAAACGCGTTCCTATTTTTTTAGCCGAAGTATTAAACAACGCGCTCAGCTCCTCATAAGAAACGTTTTTAGCATGTTCTTGAATTTCGGCAATTGTATTAAGGCGTTTAGCATCGGGAAGATTTCCCAGTTTTTTACCGGATTTTTTAATTTCTTCTAAAGGCGCTTTTTGCGGCATCTGCTGTTTTGGCTTTGGAATTTCCTTTTTTACAGCAGGTATTTCTTTTGAAACTTTCGCCCAGGTATCGCGTAAAGGTACGGTTCGGTTAAAAACAAGTTGATCAGTTGTACTTTCTTTATCCACATTAAAATAGCCAATTCGTTGAAATTGGAACATTTCCCCCGACTGAACATCGGCTAAACTCGGTTCTAAATACCCAGTGATTTTCTGTAAACTATGTGGATTTATAAAGTCCATAAAATCCTTTTCCTTGTCACCATCTGGCGATTCATTCAAGAAAAGTCGGTCATAAAGCCTAATTTCAGCCTTTATAGCATGATTTATAGCAACCCAGTGCAGCGTTCCCTTTACCTTGCGTTTGCTGGCTTCAGTACCACTACCGCTCAAGGATTCTACATCATAGCTACAATGGATCTCAATGATATTTCCCGCGTCATCTTTGACCACGGACTCTCCTTTAATGATATAGGCATTTTTTAAACGCACCTCCTCACCTAGCGTTAAGCGGAAGTATTTCTTGCCTCCGTTTTCTTTAAAATCTTCGCGTTCTATATAAATTTCTTTGGAAAAAGGAACTTTCCTTTCGCCGGCGCTTTCATCTTCGGGATTGTTTTCGGCGTCAAGCCATTCCGTTTTGGCATCGGGATAATTGGTGATCACCACTTTTATAGGATCCAAAACCGCCATAACGCGCGGCGCGGTTTTATTGAGATCTTCTCGAATGTGAAATTCCAAAAGCGAAACATCTATTATATTATCCCTTTTGGCAACTCCCACAGCATCTATAAAATTACGGATAGCCTTTGGCGTATATCCCCTTCGGCGCAGACCGGAAATCGTGGGCATTCTTGGATCATCCCAACCGTTTACGACTTTTTCCTCTACCAGTGTGAGCAGTTTACGCTTGCTCATTATAGTATAATTGAGATTAAGACGCGCAAATTCGCGTTGCTTAGGCTTAATATCGCTGGTGTAAACCTCGTTTACAAGCCAATCATAAAGCGGACGATGCGGTTTAAATTCCAGCGAACATAAACTGTGACTTATCTGCTCTATATAATCGCTCTCGCCATGCGCCCAATCATACATTGGGTAAATAAACCAATCTGTACCCGTACGGTGATGCGCTTTTTTGATCACGCGATACAATAACGGATCGCGAAGAAGCATATTTGGCGCTTTCATATCTATTTTTGCCCTTAAAACGTGCATTCCTTCGTCAAAATCGCCGTTTTTCATCCCCTGAAAAAGTTCCAGATTTTCTGCCACACTGCGATCGCGGTAAGGGCTGTTTGTTCCCGGACTTGTAGGCGTTCCCTTTTGTTCTGCCATGGTCGCACTACTCTGCGAATCAATATAGGCCTTGCCGTCCTTGATCAATTGCACCGCCCAAGTGTGCAACTGACCGAAATAATCTGAAGAATAACAGACTTTGTCCCACGTAAAACCCAACCATTCTATGTCGCTTTTTATGGCATCTACATACTCTTTTTCTTCTTTGGAAGGATTTGTGTCGTCAAAACGCAAGTTGACCGGCGCATTGTATTTTTCGCCCAGGCCAAAGTTGAGACAGATCGCCTTACAATGACCAATGTGCAGATAGCCGTTGGGTTCCGGAGGGAACCTGAATCGTAGATTTTCCCTATTATATCCATTATCCAGATCTTCCTCTATGATTTGTTCTATAAAATTGAGTGCTTTATATTCTTCAGCCATGTTGCGTTGTGTAAGGGCGTAAAATTACTAAAAATAGGTTGTTGCAGTTGAATTAAAGACGTTTTCTATTAAGCTTTAGCCGAAGGTTTTATGCTTTGATTCTACTTATGGGAAATAAGGATACAATTTTGACCTTAGATTTTTTACTTCCACCAAAAGATATGCGCCAAAATCAATACCTTTGAAACATGGGAATAATACAATTGAACAATATCAAAGTCTACGCATATCACGGTTGTTTACTAGAAGAAGGACAAATAGGTTCAGATTACCGCGTAGATCTTAAAATATGGGCAGATCTCACCGAAGCGGCGCTGACAGACCGGCTTGAGGATACGGTAGATTATGTGCATCTCAATAAAATCGTAAAAGAGGAAATGGTCATACGCAGCAAGTTACTTGAAGAAGTTTGCCGGCGTATCTTGACCCGCTCGTTGCAAGAGATTGCAATGGTTGATAAAGTGCAGATAAAAGTGAGCAAATTAAACCCTCCAATAAACGGTGATGTGCAGGCGGTAAGCGTAGAATTGACTAAAAAACGTTAATCCCTTTAAAATCCCAATAAAATAGTTAAATTTGCACGCGTTAAGAATCGGTTTTTGGTTTTAAATAAAAGTCTTTTTTGAAACCTGTTATATAACTATGAAATCAAAATCCTTAACTTAAAAAAAGGTGTCGTGGCCGAGTGGCTAGGCAGTGGTCTGCAACACCACGTACAGCGGTTCGAATCCGCTCGACACCTCTCTTTTCAAAAAGCTGTCTCTAACCAGACGGCTTTTTTTATGCCTTATTACACCGAATTAATTGATGGAATCTATTGTTATTAGATACACTTTTACAAATTCTTGAGAATCTTAGTTGATAAATGTTCATCGCTTTCCATCCTCCATTGAAAAAAACCAAGAATAAGATTTATAGGTTCTTAAAGCGTGTATCTATATTGGAATTGTTGAATACGACGGGAATTTCGCTCTATTTAGGGATGGAAAAATAAAAATTAATCAATATACTTTTGTTGAAGATGCTACAGATACTCCATAACAAGATAATCGCAGTATATATTAAGTGTTTGCTTTTGACTTTTAAAAGCGAGAATTATTGCATAATTGACTGATTATCAAACCAAATATTTATCATTCAGTTACAATCAAATCTGTTATTTTTGAGTGGATCAGTCTTAGGTCTTTAAACAAGCGCTATTGAATTGTATCCAAGGTATTCTGTTGCTCCTCAAATGGAATTTCGGGAGTGAATTGTTCTATTTTTTGCTCGATTTTGGAGATTTCTGATGGAAAAGTACCTTTTATAATAAATACCAGACCAAAGATAAAAAGCAACACGCTTATAGCTTTTTTGATCCTTGCAACACGGGTGGGTGTCAATTTACTGCGCAGTTTTTTAGCTACTAAAATTTTAAAAATGTCAACAATAAGATACGTGATCAGTATAATAGAAAAGAAAAAAACAAGTCGGTCTGGGTTCATATCCATCGTGGGACCGGCAGAAATAAGCAGAACCAGCCAGAAACCCAAGACGCCAATGTTTATGAAATTCAATAAAAAACCTTTAACTATCATCCTTAGATAACTATTACGGCTCATTACTACACTAGCGTATTCTTCATACTCATCAACGTCCTTATTTTTCGCCCGTAGATAACTTATAATACC
>JBBPYO010000351.1:0-20488 GCA_038199845.1 Flavobacteriales bacterium | reverse complement strand
CAAGAAAAATGGACGCTTGAAACCGGTCTTCGCGGAGATTATCAAAGCGATTATGGGTATTTCATACTTCCCAGGTTCTCTCTAATGTTTGAGCCATCGCAACAGCTTACATTTAGGGCCGGTGGTGGTATGGGCTACAAAACACCCACCGTGTTTAACGAAGATGTTGAGCGGCTTCAGTTTCAAAACGTGCTTCCCATTAATGTTGATGGCACTAAGGCGGAGCGCTCCATAGGTTTTAACCTGGATGGTAATTACAAATGGTCTTTTGCTAATGGTATGGGTCTGTCAACAAATCTGCTTTTGTTCTACACCAGTATCAATGACCCATTGATACTGAACCGAACCTTGGGCTTATCGTATGAATTTGAACAGCCCAATGGCTATTTAGACAGCAAGGGTATTGAAGCAAATATGCGCTGGAGTTATGAAGATTTTAAACTGTTTGTTGGATATACCCTGGCAGATGTAAAGCAGCATTATGATGGCACGAGCGAGCAATATCCACTTGTAGCAGAACATCGTCTCAACAATGTGCTAATGTATGAAAAGCACGAGAATTTCTGGATAGGTTTGGAAGGATATTACTACAGTCCACAAAAGTTGAATGACGGCAAAACGGGACAGTCATATTGGATATTTGGAGTAATGACAGAAAAAAAACTGGGAAAGAACTTCTCCTTGTTCCTTAATTTTGAAAATATTCTGGATACTCGACAGACGCGGTTCGATACAATATACACGGGGAGCTTAAATGATCCCGATTTCCGCGATATCTATGCTCCCGTAGATGGGTTTGTGATAAACGGTGGCTTTAAGTTGGAGATTTAATCTTTAAAATGTTATAAAACAGTTGGGTAAAATCAATATTGGATTATGGAAAAATGCTTTATGAGGTAGATCTGTGATTGAGTTTCCTATCTTTTTTCCATAAGCTGGATAAGAGATGTCCTTAAAAGAAGTAAGGCAAAATGAATATTTCCTTAATCTAATCATTTACTATGGTTATCTTTAACGGTGGTTCTTTTTTTTTTTGATTTGGTTCATACCCGCTGAATTTAACAAGCTTTTTTGATTTTCTTCAAAGGGGATTATCAATCATATCATTGCCGTCGGGGATTTTTTCAATATAAATATAAGGCACCTATTCTAAAGGTTCTGCAGCGGCAACAATGAATGAAAAGGCACTTCTAGCCGACGCTTTTCTTTTAAATGGTCTAAATAAAGTCAACCAGAAAACCGTAGGGATGGTATTTTGTTCACCATACATTTGATATGATACTTAGAACAAACAAACCGATAACTGTGCGAAATTGGCATTGTATGCCAACATGGGCGTACGATATTTTAAGAGCTAGTTCTCGTAAAAGGTAGGCATCTTCTCAAGACTTTTCTGTTGTTTGGTGCGGTTCAACCATAGCCTTATTATCAAGCTGAGCCATCCCTTAGAGGGATAGGGTTTCTATTGCCTAATTAGCGCGGCTACTATAACCAGATGTTCTGATTAAGGGCTTCAAGAGTTTCACGGGAAATGAACTCGCGACATCCTTGGGGCTGCCACCGCGCGTACAACAACATTCTCTGAGCTATGTCATACGATAGGCACAAATTGTCGTGTTTTTACTATTCTGTTTTAAGATCTACTTTTAAATTTGGTTTATGTATTGGTGTATAACACTGATGTAAAATTTTGACAATGACTTCCAGCCAATAAACCACCAAAAAAATGAAAGATTCAAAAACCTATCCAGTTCAACCATTAACTATCAAATTAATTTCGTGCATAACGCTATTAATCCTATTGTCGGGGTGCAGTAAGCTGGATTATGATTTGCATACCCCTGAACTGACAATAAGGACGGTTGCTTCGGGACTTACGGGCCCCATGGGGATTGAAACTGATGATCATGGCAATATATGGACAACAGAAAGTGGGACCGACGCTCCCAACATCAATAACAATACCCACAACAATAATGGCAAAGTCATTCTGATTACCTCAGATGGCCAAAAGCATGACGCTATCGTTAATTTAGAATCCTATGCCAATGTACATTCCGGCGAGTTGCAAGGGACCGTGCACATCCTTATGGATGGTGGAATGCTGTATGTCATATCTGGGGATCATTTATACCATACAGATGTATCCAACTTTATGCCCGGTGATGCCCCATTGGATGCCAGTAAACTGCCGTCTGAGAATATTGCCGCAATTGTTTCCCAATTGCCCTCTGAAAGCAATCCAGATCACGACTCCCATTCCTACAACCTAACCAAAGGGCCCGAGGGGGATCTTTATATTGCAGATGCGGGAGCAAATGCCATTGTACACCGTAGGGGCGAAAATGATTATTCCATCTTTGCGGAGATTCCCGCCATCCCAAATCCTTCTTTTCCTGATTTAGGGGAACCAACCGTTCAATCTGTACCCACTTCCATCCTATATAATGGGAGCACTTTTTTAGTGACCACCCTCACTGGGTTTCCATTTCCAGCAAGAGAAGCGATCATCTATGAAGTTTCGGTATCGGGAGATATATCCGTGTATCTGACCGGATTTACCATGCTTGTGGATCTGGTGGAAGGCAAAAACTCCAAACATCTCGTGACTCAATATGCCTCCTCATTTAATCCGGCCACAGGGTTTGAACCCAGTTCCGGATCACTCATATGGACCGACGGATCGGAAAACACATTGCTTGTAGATGGGTTGAACCAACCTGTGGGCATCAAGCAAGTGGACGGTCATACTTGGTATGTAACCTCTTTGGGTGATGGCGAAATTCTGAAGGTGACTTATAGATAATGAAAATCCAAATCCAAGAATAAATACTTTTTGATAAGATGAGAAAAATCAAAGGGATTCATTAACAATCTTCAATAAAAAAATCATGGAAAAAAGCAACTTGACAAGGCTTGAAAAAATAAGGTCAGAAGCCGAAAAAGCCCTTGAATATCATCAACATGTAGTAGATATTCCTTTACACGACAATTTCAGAGTTGAGATTAGTCCTCAAGAACCTTCCAATTCATTATTATTCGAGAGTTCTTTTCTACAAGGTGGAAACAACCATAATGTACTCGCAGGGAAAAATCCATTTGTAATACTTAAAAGTGAAAAACATTTGATCGAATGCCTCAAAGGTGATTTAGAACTGGTAGAAAAAAATCCCACGCAAGAGATAAAAGACAGGATACTGGCCTCTTTTCAACAATTGACCAATCAATACAAGAGCAAACAGATCACTAAAGAACTTCATGAAAAAGTATTGACATCTGTATTTGGGTCTTGCTATTTCAAAAACTCAAACGAATTTAAAAAATAATAGCCAATAATCTAAAAACTTTTATCATGGCAGTTTATGCAGAATTTTTCGAACACAAAGATTTTGGGGGTAGTTTAGAATCCTTTTATCTCGATAATAGTTATCGTTATTGGCGCATTAAGTTTGGGTCCACCTTTGGAAATGAAATATCATCTTTCCGAGGGCATGCTTCCAGAGGGTTTAATGGTAACGTGTTTACGATGTCAGAAAAGGATTTTTCAGGAAAATTGATTTCCCTGAATATGGGTGAAGGGAGCACAAGTTGGTGGAATTGGGTTGGGAGTAATTATAATGATGACATTGAATCCGCTCTTTTGGTAAATAGAAATAAAAACGAAATGCAAATAGAATTAAAAGATTTAATTCTATCGGATTTTATTAGCGGCCTGGACGATGCAACATCGGGAACTCCTGTCTCACGAAATGGTGACCCTGTTGTTTACACAACTTTCTGGCCGAGCTTCGCTTCTGATAGGAATTTTGTGAGTATAGAACAAAATTTAAATGTAGCGATTGATTGGTGGCCAGATTACGAAGCCCAGGTTAGGTACGACATATATCTTTACTTAAATGATAATGGAAATGTATGGGGATATTCTTATTATCCTTACGTATGGGTTGAAGGTGGGATTTTTTCTACAAAAGTGCTTAATGAATTGTATCCAAAATTGAAGGAAGGAGCATCTACTTTAACTCAAAAGATACAGAGTAAATTATCACTGTTAAGTTTCAAAAAGTTTAACGGACTTTATTTATTGCCCGGCAAGGTGCCATCTGGAAATTTTGGAGACTATGGCAATACAAGAGATAATTCAACTCTTGTATTAATAGAATAAATTTTGACTGACAAGTTGCGATCAAAGAATTAAAGTGTGAGGTCAATGGATGTAAAACTTCTATATATGACCTTATAAGACTAACGGCTTTGAAATTGAATAACTTAGGTTTTGGCTCTACTCGATAAAATATATTATGCCCGGGTAAATGATCTGATAGTGGAAGCATTATCAAATGATCATAAAGCATTTCTTGATAAAAAAACTTCATTTTCCGTTGCTCTATTAGATGGTGTGCCCGATCTCTCACATGACTGTTTTAAAAATGCCAGTATAAGTGTTGATAGCTCTTTTATAGATCAAATGAATGAGGAAAGTATGTTTCACGGCACTTCCGTAGCTTCCACACTGGTAGGGCAAGGCAATGAAACGCTTGGACTTTGTCATAACAGTGCATTAATCTGCATCCCAGTTCTTGATTCTAAGTTATTGACTAACTCACTTACGATAAAAATAATAGACGAAAGGTTGGCAATAGCGATCAAACTTGCCGTAAGGTTAAAGGTGGATGTAATACAAATGAGCCTCGAATTCAACCCAAACTTTAATAATGGGTTTAGGCACTTGATCACAGCCATCCACCTTGCCGCACTTAAGGGCATCAGGGTAATAGTTGCAACTGGAAACATGGGTAGGATAGGCTATAATAAAGTCTTGGCTTCTGCGGGTGCAGTGCCTGTTTCTACAATTGGAGAAAGGCAAACGGATTATTCATACATCAACCTGGGTACAGCAGTGGGTTTACGAGGATTTCAGGCACCTGGTCATAAAATACCTGTTGCAATTCCGGGAGACCAGTATAGCTATGCCAATGGTAGCAGTTATGCAGCTGCATTCATTACCGCAGGCTATTTGTTTATCAAACAACTTTTATATGCGACTCCGCATAAAGCTTGGGACGAGATTTACGAAAGTCACTTACCTGAAAGAAGGCACAGCTTAGTACCACCAAGTTTCAATATTAATAAAGTATGCTCTTATTTAACTGAAAAATATCTGTTATCATCTGATTTTAAAACAAATGCATGACAATATTATAAATCTAAACTCATGGACAATCAGGAAGTTTTAACAAACAGTATGGAATCTTCAGCAATAGGTTCCCAACATTCGGGATGCTCTTGTAGCAAACTCCCAAAGGCACATGAAGAAAAATATGTATATGCAATTGGAAAATTATCGGTCCGTTTACCTTCTATGGGATTGGAGCGTGAATTCCAGCAGCGTCAGAGAGCGTTGTTTTCCGAAGCCAAAAAAACCGCACGTTCTCAAGAAGGCAAAATGGCACAAGTACTTTTAGCCAATCCCCACATTGCCAAATTTTCCTCATTCGTATTATCAGTTGATGGAATACCCGCCTATATCGTAAGACCTACTGGCTCATTAATGCTTGAACGCTTGATCAGCGCCTTAGACCATGAACCAGAGGAACAAAAATGGGTTACAATTATCGGAAAAAGGGGTGATATGGCCAATCCATCATACACTAATGGGATTGTAGCTCCAGAAATGTTCTGCGATGTGGTTTACGTTTTCACGGTTCAAAATCTGATGGAGAACCTTATACAACAGGTTAAACCTATTCTCGATTCCAGAGAATGGGATGCGAAGGAATTTAATAAAAAGGGCAGCCTATTATTTCATACAATCATAGGTGCTCCGGATAATTTGGGATCAATGGACGGGCAGAGAGCACTGAATTATCTTGCAGTTCAGCATCCTGGCCCATATCTGGCCACAATGGAATACGATGAAAAAGCAAGTTTAGAATCAATCGATACCCGGGTTACTGAAGGACCTGCGGGACAAAAAATCGTGACAGTAATCCTAAAATTTGTTGACAGGTTAACAGGGATACCTTCACAGGTTTTCACTCGGGTAGATGTCACGGAAGAATGGCCGTTTACTGTAGGGGCAACCCTGTTTGAGGCAGCCCCGATCGCAATGATGAATTTTGTGGATACAAGCCATTCCTGAGATTTAAGACACAACTCATAAAGTTAGAAGAATGGACACTGGTAATGGGCATAAAGATTTTCTACATAAGTTCCGCCGGCAACTTTATGAACTGGTGGAGTTTAGTTATACGGCAGATGAGCGCGTGATAGGAACACTTATTCATGGGAACACTCGAGATTTCGTAAATGATACAATTGAATATGAGGTTTACTGGCCGGGCTTTGCAAAATGGCGTCAAATGATATTTGTCTTTCTGAAGAGCACAAACCCATCTTCCTATCTTTTTAAAGTGGATTGGAAAGACAATATTGCTTATAAGAGAACTTTTTATTTTCGTTATATGAACGGTATCCCCGAAGAGATGATCTTCAACTTTTTACGTTCGGATGACTATGAGGGCCTAAAAGATTTATTGATACCTTTTTCTCTGAAATTTGGAATGCCGCAGCCAGTAAGCATAGGCATCAGGATTTCTGCTGATAATTCGATGCCTGTTTCAATTTACTATGATGTCAGCGGAAAGAAAAAGCTCGAAGTTGAGGATATGCTATCGGATGTTGCAGAAATGATGAAATGGCCCCCGCATGCAATTCTTGAAATGCTAAAAAAACTGCAGTTCATGAACAAAACAGGAAAGGCTCAATACTTGGCCTTTGGTGACGATAAAGTTATTAAAATCAACTATCCCCAGGTATCGGCAGCAGATTTTTTTTATACCATAAATCTATTTAATACGGACATTGTAAGACAGAATGAAATAAAAGCTATTTGCCGGCGATGGAAACAGCCGACCCTCAATTATTTAGGATTAAAATTCAATCAAGAAGAATGCGGATGGAAAGCCTATATGGTCATTTCGCAGAAGCATTCCGGTAATCATTCATATTATAATTTAAACTTCTGAAATGGAAAAAAAATCAAATCAAATCGGTATGCTTCCAGGCTTTACTGCAATTCCGTCCGAAGATCAAGAAGCGAGAATTGTATCACCTGCAGGCTTTTGGGACTGGTTGACCGGTGGAGACAATTCTCAAGGTAATCAATGTACTTTTTCAAGGACAGATACCAAGTGTATTTTGTTCACCATGTGGTGCAATAATATTTTTGCATGCGGATATGACCGTGGAAGCAATACGGTAATTGAAAAAGATAGCGGATGGTATATATGTGGGGCATGCGGAAATCCCTTTGACTGGTAATCCGTCAATCTAAACATTTGAATTATCGTCTGCTTTAATCAATTATCGGTATTTATTGCTATTGAAAAAACAGGCAAGCGCTGAGCTATGACCCAGGTACACGTTCATGTTAAGATTTTAATAAATGCCTGATCCTATGTAAAGAGCCCAATTTCAGTACTGGATATAGTTCATTATGATAGATACGTCATTCAATGAATGAATTTTTAGCAGTATTGCTCAATTGAAATCCAAACTATGAAATACCATACACAAATGGAAAAAGACAATAAAACATCAGAAAATAACCAATAAAACCCTTTGAATAAAATGATTGACCATATTCATGGTTTTAAGGATTATTTCTAAAATCTTTTAGAAGCTGATAGAAAAGATGCACTTATAACAAACCAATTGTTAATCGGATTAATACTGCGCGAATTTTTCTCACTGATCGATGCTTTCAACTTAAGAGAAAGTGTTCTGGAGACGCACAACAATTAATTGGCAGCAATTCTGATCGCCTGGTACGTGACAAAGCGGGGGAGACACGATTGAACGATTTTATAGCTGATCTCGCAGATCCCTGGTTGCTGGCGCAATTTAGGGACAACCCTTTTAAGTTACTGGATAGTCTGGACTTTCTGAAATTCAGTAGCAGTTGTTAAGCAGCAAGAAGCGCGGGCCTCTTCGAGTATGCCTGCTTCAAGAACTTGAAAGAACGGGATATGCTCCATTAGTTAGTGATAAATTCGGATTAAATCCATCTTCTATCGAGACGACGGTTACAATGACCCATACCGATATTGACGTTACCCATATTGGTGTTACCAAAGAGACGACTAAAACCACAAATAAGTAGGTTATATGGTTGCACTCGACAGTGGAACATGTTGAAAATGCGATCCGTTATTTCGATACTGAGAATATAACTAAACATGGATCGTTGAAGGTAGTCGGAACCGGTATAAAATCTATTGTGGATATTAGTATAGGAGCGGAGGCAGAGATTCGTTTAGCTGATAAAATAGTGTATTTTGTTGCAGATCCGGTTACGCAAAGAACGATTCACCGCTTAAATGCAAATTCTGAATCCCTTTATGGATTGTACGGCAATATCAAGCCAAGGCTTGAAACTTATAAGGAAATGGTTGAAGTCATAATGGGCTACGTCAGAATGGGGCTTTCTGTATGCGCTGTTTTTTATGGTAACCCCAGTGTATTTGCATGGTCTACCCATGAGGCCATTCGGAGGACACGAAAAGAGGGATTTCGAGCTGAGATGATGCCAGCGGTCTCCGCATACGCTTCACTTTTAGCTGATCTTAGTCTTGATCCATCTATTTATGGCATTTAGTCACTTGAAGCGACCGACTTTCTAAGACACAACAGCTCGATCGATATAACTTGTCATATTCTGCTTTGGCAGGTAGAATGCTTTGGAGATTTCGGGTTTGATTTCACTGGACATAAAAAGAAAAATTTTCCCATTCTTATTGAAGAACTTCAGAATGTTTATCCAAAAGATCATTCTGTGGTAGTCTATGACGGCTCTCAGTTTCCACAGATCCGTCCAAAAATCCAGCTTCTGAATCTCAAAACAATCACAAGTGAATACCTTTCGGGGATATCTACATTATATTTCCTTCCATCTGTAAAACCTAAAATTGATAGGAAAATGTGTGAGCGTTGGGACTGATGGCAGTGACTGATCATCTTTAATAAACATTAAATGACATCATAGTTTTTCCAACTGTCAGAAAACCTTAGGAATGATAACATAAACAGAGTAAGATTTATAATAGCAGATATTATATTTCGGAAATCAAAATTTCAAGTCTAATTTAACCCTAAAGTTTTTTTGAAAGTAAATGGTTTTTTTATCTAACACTTAAAAATCATTAATTAATTGGAACTCTGTGAGCATATTAATACGTTGTCCGGATATTCATGATTAAATGTTCAAAAAAAGAAGTAGCCTTTTGTAGTTAGTTTCACTTTTAATTTCGGAAACTGCAATAAAATCAGAATATTTATTTATTTAAAATCAACTAAATTTGAAAGTAATCTAAACAAGTATGAAAATAAATCAACTATCTTTTTTGATGCCAATAGTATTTTTTGCAAGTGTAATTTCTTGTAAAAATACCAAAGACAACAATTCCGAAACAATCAAGAATGGCGATTTGCAGACCTCGCAAAATCCGGGAAATACTGTAGAATCCGAAAAACCAAGGGAAGTTGGATTTGACATTAAAACTATTGCAATCTCAAATGAAGATTTGGGAGACTTTCCGTATTTCAAATTGCCTGATGGATATGAATTTACTGATCCTGACCATTCTAGCAGTGGAGACAGTAAAGGTCTGACTGTGAATTATGATAAGGAATATTTTCTCAACGATGGCATTTATATTCCACAAGAAGGTAAGACATTTAAAGGTCATATAAGCCTTGACAGAAATGCAAAGGACAAAACATATAGCCCCTTGGAATTGCAAAAAAGTTTTGATGATTTAATTATAAAAATGGGCGGAGTAAAAATTAACAATGGTAAGGGATATAAAAGTGGTGAAAAAGATAGAATATATGAATTGGATCCACAAGCGCAACCAAATGGATATTTGAGTTCAAGTTCATATTTTGATAATATACATACTTACGTTATCAGAAAAGCAGATTATAGCGTTTGGGTTCAGTACAATATGAACAATGAAACAGGATATATAACTGTACTAAAGACCAAAGCATTTGAAACAAAATAAGCATTTTAAAATCTGATGAAATTCAAAAAGACCTGAACGGAAAGAGAAAAGTTGTTTTTGACAATTTTGATAAATATTAATAGTTATAATGATAACACCGGAGTTGATGCAGACAATATTCAACTTTCAAAAGACAAAGCCAAGACGGCACAGAGAGTTATCATCGCTTTAGGAATTGACGACAAGCGATCAAATTTCGATGGATTTAACGCAAATATCCCATATCTGATAATAATGCCAAAGAAGGAAAATTCCAAAACAGGCGGGTGGATTTATTAAGAAATAGAAATTATAATAGTTTTTCATTTGACGCATGTACCCAAATAGATTAATCAATTCCACATTTTATACAAACAGAGAAGAATTAAAAAAAAAGTAACATAAATTAAATATCACCTCAAATTTTCGATTGTACATGAAATTTTGAACTGTTGCAAAAAATGGATGAAGTAAATCAAAATATAATTGAGCCCTTACAGAAAATAAAAAGAGATTTCATTTTAAATTTTTAAAAGTTTTGTTATATACTTTAATTACCAATTGGAGTTTGCAAGAAGTTATTGTTCAACTGACTATGCGTCTTAAGTATGCAATATATAAATGAAAAACAGCTAACATCAAACAAATTTACCGTTCGTTTTCTAAATTGAAAATGGCAAAAACGTTATAATCTTTTTTTTTATTTGAGAAACTCAGACACAAACAAAAAATATATAGATTAGAAAACCGGAGTAATTAAAAATAATCTATAAATCATTTAAAAATATTGATTTAGTTGATATCCATTATCGATATAATCCCTAATTTTATGTTGGATTCAATCATGTAATCATGATTATTACGTCTGAAATTGCACCTTCTAGCGAGTTGGCGCCATTTGTGCGCTGCTACTCCTATATGGAATTTGACACTAATGGCAGCGATATGATAAAGCCAATGCACGCAGTACATGAGGCTTCTATCGTATTCTTTTTTAGGGACAGGCCGGTTCAATTGGTAGACTGGAAAACTGGGGAAGTCATAAAAACAGGTACTTATTGCGATGTGTCTGGGCTATCGACCCATTATATGGGAAAGGCGACCTTTAATGGTACTTACTCCTTTTTAGAAATTTGCTTCAGGTCAAACGGTTTCAATAGGGTTTTCGGAGTTCCTATAAATGTTTTTACCGATCATATTATTGCGGCAGAGGATATATTTAGTGTAGAAATAAGATATCTATTCGAAAGACTATGTGCTACAGAAAAACTGAACGGAAGAGTGCATCTAATAGAGGTTTTTCTTTTGGATAATCTGAAAAAACGGAAACAAAACAAATGTAAGGACGCTATTGTGTTGACCTCTGATCTGATGCTCAAAAGCTCTAAATTTATATCCGTTGCGCAACTGGCCTCCTATGCCAATATGGGCGTACGGAATTTTGAGCGCCAATTCTCTGAAAAGATTGGCATGTCTCCAAGACTTTTCTGCTGTGTGGCGAGGTTCAACCATGCGTTTGAAAATAAGCTGCAAAATCCTAAAAAGGATTGGACATCCATTGCATATGAGTGCGGTTACTTTGACCAGATGCACCTTATAAAGGACTTCAAAAGGTTCACTGGCAGCACTCCAGGTTCCTTTTTGGAACAGACTCCCCATGCACAACAAATTTATCTAAGCCGTGTCGAGCACTAAATTGAATATTTTATATTTTTTCAATCAAGAGGAAAAGTCAACATCTGATTTGGGTTGTGAAGATAGAGATAAGGTGCAATCTTCGAGAAATTGAAGGATTTAAAGAAATAATTTAAAAATATTTTATTTCGTAAAAATCCTATTTATTAGGGATATTAACCGGTTTTTGGACGAAAAAGTCTATTAATTGAGCAGAAAATTGCTGGTAAAAACAGTTTTGAACCCAGAGGGAAAAACTGTTCGTTAAATATTGATTTTGACTGCTATTTGAACTAAAAGAATTTGTGTCAGAATCCTGTTTTTCGGTTAAAAAAAACTTTTTTGATATAAATTTTTCTAAAAAATCATTCGAAATGAAAACCTTCAATACGTCAAAATTTAACAGCAAATGCAAGTTTTAATAGTAACAGATTTTATCTCTCCGTTTTCATAACCCGATCCCAGAAAGTAAAGTAAAGACCAAAATTCTTCTTTGAGTTTTTGTGATGGTGGTCATGGTGCGTTGCCCCGATAATGTGTTTACTAAAGGCTCCGTATTTTTGATTCATAGGATATATTTCAACTCCAGCATGATTTATAATAGCTGAAAAGGTCATCAGGGAAAGGGTGATTAAAATTGCCAGCGTACTCATCGGAATTATCACAAATATTATCGGCACTATAACAGCTTGTAAAAGAGATTCCATAGGGTGGAAGGAAAAAGAAGTAAATACGGTCGTATGCACACTTCTATGATGTTCCATATGAAAGCGCCGCATAAATTTAGAAACGTGCATCCATCTGTGCAGCCAGTAATAGTAAAAATCGTGGATCAAAAGATATATAGCAATACTTAATGGCAAGTACCACAGCGGATAATCTTGAATATTGAAATAGATTTTTGTGAGGTCGTTTTGCCAAAGTACCAGAAGAACTATTCCGGTCAAGCTAAAAATCACCGCACTATAAGCAGAAAGTAAAAGTTCTCTCTTGATCTGATCATTTTTTGGATCTTGGGAGAATAATATCCGTTCTCTGAACTTTTTTCTATAAATAATCAAGAAAACCCAATGATATGTGCCTGATAATACGATATATCTTAGAAAAACTATCAGGAATATCAGCAGAAACGAAGTCAAAATCGTTCTATAATCCGTAAAATCCAATGCGTATAATATCTCCATTCCTATTTCATTCTCAAAAGCCTTAAACCGACTTGTTGATCCATTAAAAGTACCTATACAAAAAGAATCTTAGTCCCATGTATCCGTTAATATTTTACACCATTAGGAATTGAAGTTCAAGACAATGAAGTGGTCAAAATGAGTATTCTGAATTTAATTAGTATTACTCGTTGAGTTTTTTAGGTTACAGATACGAACCGTTTTTTTTGTGTCGAATCATGTATTATTTATCCTGTTTAAATGAGGTTTGCTTTTATAATATTGAAGATTTTTAATCGGAAAATAGGTTTTGAATTCATACATAAAATTGAACCATTTCAAATAGAAATTAATCCGATCGATTCATGATTCTTTTTGTCCTACCTTATCAAATTACATTATTTAATCAATTTAGGAGCTCCAACGAATGAAAACATATACGGTTAATGAGATCAATGCGCTATTAAACGGAGAATTATCGGGGAACTGCAACCGGCAGATAACGGGACCGGAAACGCTGGAGAAGGCGGGGGATCAAAATATCACCTTTATCTGTAAACAGAAATATAAAAATTTGTGGCGTGAATCCCAGGCATGCGTCGCAGTGGTGCAACAGGGACTTGAACTTGAACCTGGTGAGGGACGTTCTTTTATTAAGGTCAGTGATGTAGAGCTCGCCATTGCTAAAGTACTTGAGCTTTACGCCCTTCCATCACCGGTGTTTGAGGTGGATATTCATCCTTCTGCGGTGGTGCATAAATCGGTCAAGTTAGGAGCAGATTGTAAAATAGGTGCAGGATGTTATGTGGGAAGGGACGTGGTGCTGGGCGCCGGTGTAATACTCTACCCAAATGTGACTATTTTAGATCAGACCGAGATCGGCGCGCATACGGTCATTTGGTCCGGTACGGTAATCCGTGAACGCATTGTGATCGGTCAGCAGTGTATCTTCCATTCTAATGTTAGTATCGGGGCAGACGGTTTTGGCTATTTGCCCAGTGCCGATGGCCGTGGTCTTGTTAAGGTTCCACATATAGGGAATGTAGTGATAGGGAATGGGGTGGAAATAGGTGCCAACTCCACCATAGATCGTGCAAAGTTCAGTTCCACCATAATAGGAGATGGTTGTAAAATTGATAACCTTGTCCAGATCGCCCACAACTGCGTACTTGGGCGTTGTTGTATTATGGCCGGAAAAAGCGGTCTGGCCGGATCTGTAACTCTTGGGGACGGCGTCATTATAGGCGGTGGCGTTTCGGTTAAGGACCATACGGTTATTCACAGCGGTGCCAAAGTAGGAGGCGGCTCTGGAGTCATGGAGGATGTTCCCCCAGGAAAAACTGTTTTGGGCTACCCCGCAGCCGAATCCCGAAAGATGATCAAACAATGGATAGCGCTAAAGAAGCTTGCGGAGGTTTAATATTTGATTCTATATGCAACTCTAAAAAGAAAAGCCATCTATTTTTGACCAAGTATTTTTCTTTTGAAAGCATAACCGCCAACTATTCTCCTCAATTAAAGGAATGCTGATAACAATTAATTTCCTCTTTTGAAAAGAGTTAATTTTCTTATTTGATTCACTGCATCAAATATTGGGTGCTCCATAAACTACCTTAATAACCCTATTTTCTCCTATTTTTGATCAATTAATGAATATTGAATATTAAAAGATAGAGAACTTAAATTAAATCGCACCTCCCAAGATTGCAGCCTCAGCCGATACGACAATGGACGCAACCAGCCATCAAGCTGCACTTGCTGCAGTTTTGCGGGTATGTTCCGCCTGAATCACGGCCTTGCGCTCGAGCATTTTGTATTAAGCCGCTGCTTTGGACTGAATTTGATCAACCTTTTGTACAATTGTTTGCTTCCATTCTCAATACTGTTTATAATGTCATCTATCTGAGATTCATCCACATATTTATTGTTAGTAACCAGCGCCCGTAGGGTTTCAGAATCAAACTTAGCCAACCTGTTTTTGATGATATCCAGTCCATCTTTTGGATTGTCAAATAAGCGACCTATGTCTGATTTGAGATCTTCGTAATTCAATTCTTCCTTACCTGTTGAATTTAAATAACTGGCCAAGCGTTCCTCTACGCGTTTTGAAAATCCCTCTTCACTATTCCCGTCAGATCCTTTCGTCAACTTATTTATGGTTCCAGTTAGCTTATCTGCATAAACATCCAATTGTTCCTTTTTCAGGCTTGTATTCTCTGAAAGTAGATTAATAACTGATTTAAAATTACAATCCTTTTTATTTAAAGTTGAAAAGACTTTTATAAATAATCATTAAAATTCCCCGATGCTCTAAAGTGGAAGTCCTAATGGAAAGTTGAAGACTCTTTGATACTCTACAGCTTTGTATCGAGAATTATATAATGTAGAAATACAATTTGAAAGGTTTAATGATCAATTAATGTTTTGTTTAATGTTCTGTTAATTGCCTTAAACAAAAAGCCTTCTGTTGTACCTTTATTTACTAATAAAACAAAAAAAATTATATGAAAAATTCAGAACAAGACACGAAGAACATTGTAGGTGTAGCTTCAGGTAATGACTCTTTTACTACGTTGGTAGCCGCAGTAAAAGCAGCGGATTTGGTGGATACTTTAAGTGGACAAGGACCATTCACAGTATTTGCGCCAACTAACGAAGCGTTTGATAAGTTACCCGAAGGTACGGTTGAGAGTCTATTAAAGCCAGAAAATAAGGAAAAATTGAAGTCCGTACTTACATATCATGTAGTATCCGGAAAGTTTGAGGCATCTGCAGTTATGGATGCAATTTCTAAAAATGATGGAAAATTTACAGTAGATACTGTGCAAGGTGGTAAAATTGATTTAAGTGTCAAGGATGGAAAGGTGATTTTAACTGATGCAAACGGAGGAACATCCACTGTAGTTATTGCTGATGTTGAAGCATCAAATGGTGTGATTCATGCCATTGATTCAGTTGTAATGCCTAAGTAATAAATAACAAAATTCTAGTGTAAATTTAAAGACCATCTTATAGATGGTCTTTTTTATTATAAATGAGTTAATACAGAATTTCAAGGATTAAATGTTACGCTGAGTTAAACGTGAGTCACAAACACTTGCTTTTTAGGACTACAATTAGAATTTTTTATTTAAATTTTTATTGTCTGTTTATGTAGTGATCCTTCAACCGTAAAGTGCCTAATTCGTTCTCCACTGCCCACCATATTATGGTGCCGGTATATACTGATACCGTTTTTAATAACTTCCCGCTTCCCCTTAATATTTCCTATTTTCTGCTTCCAGCTGTTTTTCCAGATTTTTTTATAGAGCTTAGAATATTTAGCGTCCGTTTTCTTCTTGCTTTTCTTTATATCACATATCCTCTCGTGACATATCCAAAACTCGCAGTTAATCGTAAAGTGGTTGATAGTTGCCAGCTGTCCTTCCAATCCTGGCCACATTTCTATTAAGTTATTTATAGGCTGCAACTGGAATCACACCTATAATTTAAGCGATCTCAGTTTTGCAGTTTCGGTTTTCAATAGGATCTCATTTTGATACATTTTTTGGAGATTTAATTATTTGGATTCTTTCAGGCAAGACGGTTATAATATTTGGCTCTTAAAAATCCAATGGCGAGTATTGGGAGTTTCAAATAATTCCGCACTTACATACTTTAAACCAAAATAATTGTGCGTAGTTTTAATATACATATAGCATTTAAAATCATGGGTGAAAATAATATACTTGTGGCTGGAGCCTCCGGGGCTTTAGGCATAGAACTCTTAAAATTGTTACGTAAGGATGATTTACATTGTAGAGTTCTTACGCGCTCTAACGAAGGTGTACAAAAAGTAGAGGATTTTTCTAATGATGTTTGGCAAGCCGATGCAGCAAAAGATCCTGAGCTCATCAACGGTATTACTAAAGATATTACTACCGTAATTTCTGCTCTGGGAGAAAGTGTAAGTATGTTTACACCATCAAAAGATACCTATTATGAGAGCAATTATTTGGCTAACAAAGCTATTTTGGAGGACGCTCTCAATCACAATGTCAAACGATTTGTTTATGTTTCTATAAAAGGAGCTGATACCTCACCTCAATATAAGATACCCAATACCCACAAGCTTTTTGAAGATGATCTGATAAATTCAGGAATTAATTACACGATCATCAGACCGGTAGGTTTTTTTTCGGGGCTTAATGATCTTATTATAATGGGTAAAAGAAAAATAATACCGGTCGTTGGGAAAGGTAAGGCACTTACTAACAGTATCCATCATAAAGATCTGGCGGCGGTAATTCTTTCTTTTTTGTATACCGGACCGCAAATAGTAGAGGTAGGAGGACCAGAAGTACATACCCGAAAAGATATGGCAGCAATGGCGGCAGAAAAAACCGGAGCTTCAATAGTTCATGTTCCGGTATGGTTAGCAAAATTGGGGAGTAAACCGCCCAAATTATTTACTAGAAATTTAGGGGAAAACCTGTCTTATTTTATTCATATTACAACTCATGATATGTTAAGTACAAAATATGGATCTATAACATTCAAAGAATATCTTGCTTCTCTTGATATAAAGAAATTACCTTGATGGAATATGAATATGATGCGGTAATTATAGGAAGTGGTTCTAATGGTCTTTCAGCTGCTATTCGATTGCAACAGCAAGGATTGAAAACGATAATCTTTGAGCAATCAAAAGTACCCGGCGGTTCTACCAAAACGGAAGAGCTTACTTTGCCGGGTTTTAAACATGACGTAGGGTCTTCCATTTTACCATTAGGCTTTGCTTCACCGTATCTAAGCACATTACCTCTTGAAGATTTTGGACTTAAATGGATTTTCCCTGAGATACCTTTTTCACATCCTTTTGAAGACGGAAGTGCTTTAGCTTGCTATAGAGATATTCATCAAACGGGGGATCAATTGAATCAGGATAAAGAAGCGTATCTACAATTGTTTCAACCTTTGGTTGAAAATTGGCATCAACTGGAAACGGATTTGTTGGCTCCATTGGGTTGGCCTCATCATCCCATGGAATTTGTGAAATTTGGACTTAAAGCATTGCCTTCAGCCTCAATGATCGCAAATTTTTATTTTAAAAATGAGCAATCAAAAGCATTTTTTTATGGCTCTGCCGCTCATTCTACACTACCTCTTAAAAGTTTAGCTTCGTCGTCTTTTGGTTTGGTACTTACCACGCTTGCCCATAAATTTGGGTGGCCATTTCCGCAGGGGGGAGCAGGGAATTTCACAAAAGCCCTTGTAAATTATTACAAATCTTTAGGTGGAAAAATAGAATTAGATCAGACCGTTACAGACCTTAATACGCTTCCCAAAGCTGAAGCTTATTTATTTGACGTTACGCCAAAGCAGCTTTTAGATATAAAAGGATTAGACTTGAGTTGGCTGTACAGAAAACGCCTAAAATCATTTAAATACGGCGCTGGAGTGTTTAAAATGGATTGGGCGTTAAAAGAACCGATTCCATTTACAAATGAGAAGTGCCGAAAATCAGGAACTATACATTTAGGTTTTACGGCTCAAGAGATGGAAGCTTCTGAAAAGAAAATTCATAAAGGTCAAATGACCGAAAAGCCATATGTGCTGCTTGCCCAACATAGCTTATTTGATAATAGCCGTGCGCCAAAGGGAAATCATACCGCGTGGGCGTATTGTCATGTTCCTCAGGGAAGTGTTAAAAATTACACTGAACTGATAGAAAATCAAATTGAAAGAGCAGCCCCAGGTTTTAAAGATTGTATTTTAAAACGCGCTACAATGAATACAGACCAGCTCCATGTTTTTAACCCTAATATTATCAGAGGTGATATTAATGGCGGAAAGCAAAATATCACGCAGCTTTTTACTCGGCCGGTAACTAAAATATCGCCTTATAAAACGTCCAACTCAAAGATTTATCTGTGTTCATCTTCAACTCCTCCTGGTGGTGGAGTGCACGGTATGTGCGGTTTTCATGCGGCAGAACAAGTAATAAAAGATCATTTTTGACCATTAAACTAGCATTTATAGAGTAATAATCACTGTTATCTGTTGAAAATATTAAGGTGGTTATATGTTTTCCCAATTTGCACCTTCTTAACATTAGGATATTGTTTTAAAAAATATATTTAACCAAAAATCGATAACCTAATTATCAAGCTATGAAAAACATCGAAAATCTATTTGATTATTCTGTTGGCCAGTTCGAGGCCATAGACCATTTGCTCACTATGGGAGTGGGTGCGCACCTGGCCGCGCTGGTCTTCTTTCTATTAATGTCGCAATTTGTTGCACCTAAGTACCGTGTGGCCACTGGACTTTCCTGTATTGTTATGGTATCTGCAGGGCTAATTCTGGTAAGTCAGGCTGGGATGTGGACAGATGCCTTTAAATTTAACGGAAGTGTCTATCGCCTTGGCGATCTGACGTTTAGCAACGGGTACAGATATGTAAACTGGATAGTAACTATACCATGTCTTTTGGTGCAACTACTGATTGTACTGAACTTTACAAGCAGCGTACTTCGTAAAAAGGCAACATTTCTGATCCTTTCCGCATGGGGAATGATCATTACAGGTTACGTTGGCC
This sequence comes from Flavobacteriales bacterium, assembly GCA_038199845.1. Taxonomy (GTDB): domain Bacteria; phylum Bacteroidota; class Bacteroidia; order Flavobacteriales; family Flavobacteriaceae; genus Leeuwenhoekiella. The sequence goes on along the minus strand of JBBPYO010000351.1, from coordinate 1,029 downwards.
AACTATATGAAGTGGATGATACTGGAAACCTTATGCTTTGGGGAGCAATAAGTACTGTGTTTTTCATTATTATGAATTTTATCGTAGGAAGATCTATTGCTGAGGGCAAAAAAACCATGGGCGGCAAAAGTTCCAAAACTATTATGAAGGTATTTTGGTTGATGATGTTTGCATGGGCGCTTTATCCCATTGCCTATCTCGTACCTGTATTCATGAATTCTGCAGACGGGGTGGTGCTTCGCCAGCTCCTTTTTACAATTGCCGATATATCAAGCAAGGTAATTTATGGACTGATGATTACCTATATTGCGCTTGATCAAAGTGCCGAAGCCGGATATTTACCCGCTCAGAAAGTTCTTGGTCGTGTTCCCATAACTACAGATGTCCAAAAGTCAGTTAGCTAAAATACATCAATGCATTTTGTAAAGAATAGCGCTGGTACCTTTGGTACTGGCGCTATTTTTTTGCTTCTGCAGTAAGCACTTCTTTTTAGTGGAAGACATTTTGATAGGCTGTTTGGATTTGGTAGAGATCTGCTTCATTTCTATCTTTCTGCTCTGTTGCAATTTGATTGTATAATTACTTCAAAATTTCGTTCCAAAATCAGCAAGAAAACTCATGATTTCCAATTTTTGGCTTCGCCGAAAATTTGAAATTATATAGAAAAGAGCGCTGCCAGATTAATTCCGACTAAGAAATGGAAAAATTATTCTATAATGTAAATTACCGAATTAATATTTATAAGATTTGGCCTTTACACTAGGTTTGAACTTCAGTAATCAGCTTTGTACAATTTAAAAAACGGTGTTTTCGGTCCAAAAACGGTGTAAATTCATCCTTTTTCTACTTTTGCTTTACTGATATTAAAGAAGCGAATGCCTTCTTTGAGCTGGACTTTCCGAATTGCTTATTTTCAATACTTCAGCGGGATTGTTTTACGCAATGTTGAATTCTGGTATTTAGAAGCTTCTGTATTTTCCGAAGTATTCACTAAAAAACGGGTCAAAACGGACATTAAATAGACCAATT
>JBBPYO010000350.1:0-2811 GCA_038199845.1 Flavobacteriales bacterium | reverse complement strand
TTCAGAATAACTTAAATGATCTGAACCCAAATCTTGAAAATGAAGAAATAATAGGTACAGAAATAGGTTACGGCTTTCGCACAAATGGTTTTAGGGCGAATGTAAATGCATATAGAACGAGCTGGGCTAATCGCTTTGAAAGTACTAGTGCAACATTCAACGCAGGTGAGGCTAATGAAATCAGAGGTACCGCAAATATTCAAGGGATTACTCAGATACACTACGGTGTAGAAGTTGATTTCACCGCCCGACCTACAGATCGTTTAGGAATAAATGGTATGCTTTCTGTGGGTGACTGGCAATATAAAGACGACGTTACCGCAACCTATTTTGACGCCAGCAATCAACCAATATTGGAAAATGGACAACCACAGACCGAGACTTTGGCTCTTGATGGAGTAAAGGTGGGTGATGCTCCGCAATTTACAGCTAGCATTGGCGTTGATTACAGAATCTATAAAACTCTTTCTATAGATGCAAATTATCGTGCAGTAGACAATCTGTACGCAGATTTTGACGCCACAAATGTACCAGAACAAGGAGCGCTTAAACTTCCTTCTTTTGGCCTGGTGGATGCCGGTCTATCTTTTAATGTTCCTTTTTTAGATAAGAATATGAGCTTCCGCTTTAACATGAATAATGTTCTTGATAAAACGTACATTTCAGAATCTGACACAAATATTTTTGCTGATGCAGGTGATCCGACTTATGACGGAATATCTACCAGTAACCGTGTTTTCTTTGGTTTTGGAAGAACTTGGAATGCCAGTGTCCGTTTTAACTTTTAAGCACATTCAGTGAACATATAATTCTATCAAACCCTTCCATAAACGGAAGGGTTTTTTGCTTTTAAAAAAGGTATCTTTGAACTTCATTAAAAAATAATTCTATGTATCCATACGTACAATTTGTGCATTCCTATTGGGCATATTTAGTACTGCTCATGTTAATAGTAACAACCGTAAACAGCCTGGTCAGTTATTTTGGCGATAAAGAATATGGCGCGCGTGATATGCGCCTGTCGCTTTTCACCCTTATCGTGACTCACATACAACTTTTAATCGGTATCGTCCTATATTTTGTTTCGCCACTGGGTGCAAAGGCAATCGCTTCAGAAGGCATGAGCGCGGCGATGAAAGATCCTGCTATACGTCTATATGTCGTAGAACACCCTATAGGCATGATTCTCGCGGTAGTTTTTATAACTGTAGGATATAGCCGTCATAAAAAGAAATTGACCTCTAGACCAAAGTTCAAACAACTGGCCATTTTCTATACGCTTGCTCTTCTAGCAATGCTGGCAATGATACCTTGGGCGAATTGGTTTTAATGATCCAATTTATTTTGAAAACTTTATTTAAAGTTTCATTTGATCCAATCTTCAATAATAGTTATACATCCATTCCCACTGTAAAGAAAGAGGAAATATTTGCCGAAAAACATCTAAAAATCACCCTTTTTATACTGATTTTAGCCAGTTTTAGCGGATTTTCGCAGGGAACGAAAAAATTGGTCTGGGAAGAAAATTTTGACGGATACGCTCTAAATACCACTAACTGGAACTACACAACAGGCGATGGTTGCCCTGATCTTTGTGGCTTTGGCAATAATGAGCGCCAAATCTATAGAGAAGAAAATATTGCAGTAGAAGACGGTAATTTAGTCATTACCGCAGTAAAAGTGGGCGATGCATATTACAGCGGTAAAATAGATACCAAAGAAAAACGCGAATTCAAATACGGCACTTTTGAGATCCGGGCCAAAGTTCCCGGTGGACAAGGCATTTGGCCAGCCATCTGGATGCTGGGTACAACTATTGATGAAATAGGTTGGCCCGACTGTGGTGAAATAGACATTATGGAATTTGTGGGCCGCCAGCCTGATACCCTGCACACCACATTGCACAGTCCCTCGCATTATGGCGCTACCGCCAGCACGCAGGTTACGCCGATTAAAAATATTACAGACGCTTTTCACGTATTTAAGATAGATTGGGATGAAAATGCGATTACTTTTTCAATAGATGGTAAAAAAGTATTTGCATATGCCCCAGAAGAAAAAAATGACAACAACTATCCCTTTAAGCATCCATTTTACTTCCTGCTGAATATGGCCGTGGGCGGAAACTTTGGAGGTCCCGAGGTTAATGACTCCATTTTTCCCAGAACCTATTATATAGATTACATTAAGGTATATCAATGATTATTTGACCTACCTATAAACTAACAAAAGACCTCACAGGTGTTGCTCCAGCCGAAGCAATTTACCTATGAGGTCTTTATGTAAATAAGCCAACTGAAAATCCGTGACTACTTACCATTAACTTAAACTGTCTACTGCTACTGAAAAGTGAAACTAAAATTGCTCACTGCCACTGAAAACTGAGACTGCCCACTAAGACTGAGACTACCCATTCATCCATTCTTCTATTTCTTCAACTTCTAGTGGAATATCTGCCATAAGATTTACCGGCTCACCATTTTCCTGAATGACAACATCATCTTCCAGCCGAATTCCAAAACCTTCTTCTGGCAAATAAATGCCCGGTTCAACCGTAAATACGTTGTTTGCTTGCATAGGTTCGTGCAACAAACCATAATCATGCGTATCTAAACCGATGTGGTGCGATGTACCATGCATAAAATATTTCTTGTACGCCGGCCAGTCTTTGTCTTCATTTTTTACATCCGTTTTATCAAGCAGACCAAGGCCCAGCAATTCCGAAGTCATGAGTTTGCCTACTTCTTCATGATATGGAGCCCAGAGCGCACCGGGAACCAGCAATTTAGTTGCTTCTTTTTTTACCCTTAA
>JBBPYO010000349.1:0-3903 GCA_038199845.1 Flavobacteriales bacterium | reverse complement strand
ATCTGGGATAAAATCCCATAAAAAGGGCAGAAAATAATAGGTGATAATGGTTAGCAAAAAGATGGATATAATATTCATCCAGATTCCTGTTTTTACCATATCTGGAATGCGCAGATAGCCAGACCCAAAAACAATAGCGTTAGGCGGTGTGGCAACTGGTAACATAAAAGCGCATGACGCCGCAACCGTTACGCCAGCCATTAGAATGAATGGGTGTACATCAAAAATAAGAGCAACCGGTACTATTACGGGCAGCAGCATCGCAGTGGTGGCAAGATTTGAAGTGATTTCGGTCAAGAAATTAACCGAAGCGATAAGTATGAGCAACAGTAACAGTAAGCTTACATTTTCTATGTTGGTTAGCTGCATACCAATCCAATCGGCGAGACCGGTTTCAGAAAAAGCACTTGCCAGCGCCAGTCCGCCACCATAAAGTAGCAGAATTCCCCACGGCAGTTTTACCGCTTCTTCCCAGTTGAGCAACATTCCTTTCTTGTCTTTTTTTGAAGGAATTAAAAATAGGATAAGTGCAAAGAATACTGCTATAATGGTGTCGTCAACTTCCGGAAAAAACGGTTCTATCAAATAGGCCCTGAACATCCAACAGAATGCGGTGGCTGCAAAAACAACCAATACGATGCGTTCTTCCCTGCTCATTTTTCCCAGAGTTGCAATAAGACGTTCAATTTCGGCTTTTCCTCCGGGAAATTGCTTTGGCATAGCGAGATCACGTCCTTTGGCAAAAGCAAAATGAGTGAGATAGAACCAACAGATAATCAGTAAAAGAACGGCGATGGGAAGACCGAATTTCATCCACTGTAAAAAGCTTATTTCAACTCCATAGCTTTCTTCAAGAACCCCGGCAAAGATAAGATTAGGCGGCGTGCCAATTAACGTGGCCATACCTCCTATGGATGCTGCGTAGGCAATTGCGAGCATAAGACCTTTTCCAAATGCAAGATGCTCATCCCCCTTAGACGCGGGATTGTCCTTGAGTTGGGATACAATTGCCATGCCGATGGGAAGCATCATAACGGTAGTGGCCGTGTTTGAGATCCACATTGATAAAAATGCTGTGGCTACCATAAAACCTAAGATAATACGGTTTACACTGGTTCCAATAAGGCTTATAATACGCAATGCGATGCGGCGGTGCAGATCCCATTTTTCGATGGCGATTGCAATTAGAAAGCCACCCACAAACAGAAAAACATACTTATGGCCGTAACTTGCAGTGGTTGCATCTAAGGGTAGGGCGCCGGTCATGGGGAATAGAACGATGGGCAAAAGTGCGGTTGCGGCAATAGGAATTACTTCCATTGTCCACCATACCGCAATCCAGGCCGCACAGGCAAGCGTGGACTGCGCCGCCGGCGAAAGACCTTCTGGCGTGAAAAAGAAATTGAGATATATAAAAAGTAGCGGCCCCAGTATACCGCCAATGATTTTAGTCTTATTCATTGTTGATGTTTTATTCTTTCAACCGTTTATTTGGCGTTCTACTCGTAATTTTGATTAATAGCCAGATCAAACAATTTCTTTTCAACCCAAACCTACATTTTTATTTTATAAGTTGGCCGAATACTTTTATTTTGGTCAAAATAACAAAACAGTTTAAAGTAGTAAAAAATGGATAAAATATTAGGGATTGGTTCACGTATCAATCACGAGGAATACGGTAAAGGAGTTGTGACTAATGTTACCACGCAGGATTACTGGGTGACTTTTATAGAAAAAGGTTTAGAAACTATCCCACTTGACAGTGATTTTGAGGTAATAGAAGCTGCGGAAGATGCAGTAGATACTATCAGTTTTTATGAAGTTGAAAATACCTTACGAAATCTTTTAAAGCGCTATTCAGATATTTCTGAAATAGTATCTATTGCTGATAAATGGAAAGGCGGCACTATGAGTTTAAATCCTAAAGATGGTAACCTTTCTGCCAAGGAAATTCCCATCGACAACTTTTTTCATAAAATTGTAATGGTACGTGATCGAATACGCGTAATGGAGCAGAAAATAAACGCCAGCAAAAATCTGGATGATCAGGAAAAGGTAGATTTGCAGCAGTATTTGACCCGTATTTACGGTAGCCTTACCACTTTCAATGTGCTTTTTAAAAACAATTCACAGGGCTTTAAAGGAGAATCACTAAAAAAGTAATAAAAACACCCCAAACTTTAGACCAAAAATGATGAATTTAACTAAATAATGATTGGTATTTTAATGTGCGTTGACAAATTTTAGATTTTTTATCGTTTCTAAAGGATTTTCAGAATTAAAGATAAAACTGCCCGAAACAAGTACATTTGCGCCCGTTTTAAAGAGTTTTTGGGCGTTTTTGTCAGTTACGCCACCATCTATTTCTATAAGTGTAGATGCGTTTTTTGAAGTGATCAATTCTTTGAGTTCGGCAATTTTACTATAGGTATTCTCAATAAATGTTTGTCCGCCAAAACCAGGATTCACACTCATTACACAAACCACATCGATCATATTGATCACTTCTCTTAGAGCGCTTACAGAAGTATGAGGGTTTAGAGCCACACCTGTCTTTGCACCGGCCTGCTTAATTACTTGTAGCGTACGATGCAAATGCGTGCACGCCTCATAGTGTACCGTAATACTATCTGCACCAAGCTGGGCAAAATCTGCAACAAAGCGATCTGGATCTACGATCATTAAATGCACGTCTACAAACTTTTTTGTATACGCTGTGATCGCTTTAAAAACAGGCATTCCAAAGGAGATATTAGGCACAAAAATGCCATCCATAATATCTATATGAAACCAGTCAGCATCACTGGCATTTATCATTTCTATATCGCGCTGTAAATTGGCAAAATCAGATGCAAGCAGAGAAGGGGCAATTAAATGTTTTGACATAATTATTTTGTTAAAAATGTATAGAAGAATAACAGAGACTAAATTACATTGTTTTTAAGATCTGCTCTGCAAGGGAAATCAATTTATCAACTTTTGGATTTTCTAAAAGTTTGAGGTAGTCAAAATAATTTAGGAGACCGCGCGTCAGTTCGTCGTTTTGAGAAGTAAAAAAGCCACATTCATAACCATCAAATGAACGTTGGGGTATTTGTTCTCGTAGAATTATAGTAACATTTAAATGACGTTCATCCTTTAAAATTCTTTTAAATAGAGGCTTGATCATTTTTTCATCGCCTTCCAGCAGCTGAATAAAGTTACCACCTTTATAGACTAGAAAACCAGAAATACCATGGTCTATATTCCAGCGTGTAGAGTAATCAAATACTTTTTTTATTCCAGCTTCTTTTAAAACTTCAGAGGTACTGCTGACATACACTAAAGAATAAATCATTTTTAATAAATCATTTTTAGTTTTGTTTAAAATTACAAAAATCCCCGGTAATCAGCCGGGGATTCATTCATCAATCAAAAAACGAACAGTCATGATAAACTGTTGTCATCTTAAATATTTTGGTAATTTTTAAACTTAACTAGTGTGCAAACATATAAAATGGGCATTTGTTTTACCCTATTTTTAACGCTTATTAGCATTATCCCAAATAGGTTTTAAGAATTTTACATCTTGCGGTATGTTTCAATCTACGAATTGCTTTTTCCTTAATTTGTCTTACACGTTCCCGAGTGAGGTCAAAAGTCTCACCTATCTCCTCAAGAGTCATGGGTTGTTGTTCGCCCAGACCAAAATACAGACGGACTACATCAGCTTCACGGGGCGTTAAAGTTTCCAATGCACGTTCTATTTCAACACGTAGGGATTCATTGAGTAATTCGCGATCAGGATTGGGAGATTCCCCCGAGCGCAATACATCATATAAGTTAGAATCTTCACCTATTATAAGCGGTGCATCCATACTCACATGTCTGCCTGAATTTTTAAGGGATTCCTTGACTTCATTT
>JBBPYO010000348.1:0-3914 GCA_038199845.1 Flavobacteriales bacterium | reverse complement strand
TCTACCACGAGAATAGAATGCCCATTTTTGATCAAGGCTTCAAAAGAGGCGAGCAGCTTTTTAATATCGTGAAAATGCACTCCGGTGGTGGGTTCATCAAAGATAAAAAGAGTCTTGTCACTATTTGTTCCCTTCACCAGAAAAGAAGCCAACTTGATACGCTGTGCTTCCCCGCCAGATAGGGTTGATGAACTTTGTCCCAAAGTTACATAACCCAATCCTACGTCCTGCAATGGTTTTAATTTTCGGACGATTTTATCTTCACTATGCTTTTCGAAAAAAGCTACGGCATCGTCAATGGTCAGATTGAGAATATCGTCTATATTTTTACCTTCAAACTGAACCTCGAGAACTTCCTTCTTAAAACGCTTACCGTGACAGGTTTCACATTCAAGGTGTACATCAGCCATAAATTGCATCTCAATGGTAACTTCTCCTTCTCCCTTACAGGTTTCACAGCGGCCACCATCTACATTAAATGAGAAATGCTTGGTTTTAAAATTTCGAATGGTACTGAGTTTCTGTTTTGCGTACAACGTTCGGATATCGTCATAAGCTTTAATATACGTAACCGGATTAGAACGAGAGGAGCGCCCGATGGGATTTTGATCCACAAACTCGATGTTCTTAATGTGGTCATAACTGCCCGAAATACTGCTGAATTGCCCTGCTTTTTCGCCATGACCGCCTATTTCCTTAAGCATGGCGGGATAAAGGATTCTTTTTACCAGGGTACTTTTTCCACTTCCAGAAACGCCTGTGATCGCTACAAAAACGTTCAATGGGATGTGAACATCTATATTTTTCAAATTGTTTTCACGCGCTCCCTTAATATCAATTCCATTTTTTGAAGTGCGCCTTTTTTTTGGAACTTCAATCTCCATATCGCCGTTCAAGTATTTTGCGGTCAGCGAATCACTTTTTAAAATTGCTTCGTAATCACCCACGGCCACGACATCGCCTCCCAGTGTACCGGCTTCAGGACCTATGTCAATTATATTATCAGCGGCTTTCATAATATCTTCGTCGTGCTCCACTACGATGACCGTATTTCCCAGATCACGTAGATCTTTGAGTACACCGATCAATTTTTCAGTATCCTTGGGATGTAAGCCAATACTGGGCTCATCAAGAATATACATAGAACCTACCAAGCTGCTTCCCAAAGAAGTTGCAAGATTGATACGCTGCGATTCACCGCCGGAAAGTGTGTTGGATTTCCGGTTCAGGGTAAGGTAACTGAGCCCAACTTTTTGTAGGAATTCCAGCCGACTGTTGATCTCTGTGAGCAATCTTTTTGCGATCTGCGCGTCATGTTCATCCAGTTGAAGTTCGTTAAAAAATACCGCAACTTTTTTAAGTGGAAGGTTGACTAAATCTGTGATGGGAGTATCGCTCACTTTCACATATTCTGCTTCTTTTCGTAAGCGTTTCCCATTACACGTGCGGCATTTTGTCTTTCCGCGATAGCGGGAAAGCATCACACGATTCTGAATTTTATACGCTTTTGACTCTAAATATTTGAAGAACGTATTGAGTCCGTCAAAATATTCATTGCCTTCCCAGATCAGGTTTTTTTGATCTTCGGTGAGTTCAAAATAAGGTTTATGTACAGGGAAATCAAACTTATACGCATTATTGACAAGCTGATCATAATAATAACTCATACTCTCGCCGCGCCATGGGAAAACCGCGCGTTCATAAATGGAAAGCGCCGTATTGGGGATTACCAAATCTTCATCTATACCAATGACATCGCCATAACCTTCGCAAGTAGGACAGGCGCCATATGGATTATTAAAACTGAACAAATGGATATTGGGTTCGAGAAACTGCATGCCGTCCAACTCAAAACTGTTACTGAAAACACGCTGTTTTCCAGTTTCCAGATCTTCTACGATCGCTTCGCCTTTTCCTTCAAAAAAAGCGGTCTGAACGGCATCGGCGAGACGGTTGTAAAAATCCTCATCATCTTTTGTAATAATCCGGTCAATAACAAGGTAAATTTTATCTTTTGAATTTACTTTTTCTGCCTCGTCTATACGCACTACCTTGTCATTTACCTTTATTCTAGCGTAGCCTTGCTGCTGTAGAATATTGAGTTTATCGGCCATTTTGCGACCTTTTTCAAGGCTTACTGGAGCAAGAAGCAAGAGTTTTGTGCGCTCCTCTTTATTTTTTACGAAATTTATTACATCGGTAACGGTATCTTTTTTGACTTGATTGCCAGAAATAGGAGAAAAGGTTTTACCGATCCTGGCATAAAGTAGCTTGAAGTAATCGTAAATTTCGGTTGAAGTGCCCACGGTAGAACGTGGGTTTGTTGAATTCACTTTTTGCTCGATGGCAATGGCCGGGGCAATACCTTTAATCCAGTCCACTTTTGGTTTATCTAGCCTACCAAGGAACTGTCTTGCGTAAGAAGAAAGGCTTTCCACATACCGGCGCTGGCCTTCGGCATAGAGCGTATCAAAGGCCAGGCTTGACTTTCCCGAACCGGAAAGACCAGTGATCACGACCAACTTATTACGTGGAATGATCGCGTTAATGTTTTTTAGGTTGTGGAGTTTTGCACCTTTTATGATGATATTTTCTCTCGGTTTTGCCGAAGAAACGTCTATATACATAGCAATTTTTTTACGTTTGCAAAGATAGTTTATACCGATAAAATGCGACCAAATAAATAGGCCAACGTCCTGTTAATGTTAAAATTGTAATTTGGGATTTTTTATTTGCAATGAAAGTTGTTATATTTGATGCACTGTTAACAAAATCTAAATAGCCTATAGCATAGCATTACTTTTAAGTGTATTAAGACTCAGACCTATAAGGGTTTGAAAAACCTCAAAAGCAATTCTATGAAAGATGTGTTAACTTCTGACGCAATACTCGTTAGTGACTATATTCAAGGCAATGAAGCCGCCCTTTCCATTTTAATTTCCAGACATCAACAACGCATATACAGTTTTGTATATTCTAAAGTATATGATAAAGATATCACCGAAGATATCTTTCAAGATACTTTTATTAAAGTCATACGCACTCTAAAACGTGGCGGTTACAACGAAGAAGGTAAATTTTTACCATGGGTGATGCGTATTGCACACAACCTGGTGATTGATCATTTTAGAAAAAATAAGAGAATGCCGAAGTTTGATAATTCCGGTGATTTCAATATTTTTTCTGTGCTCAGCGATGGTGATCTCAATGCTGAAAAACAAATTATTAAGGAGCAGGTGGAAACTGATGTACGCCGCCTGATCGAAGAATTACCAGACGATCAAAAAGATGTGCTCGTTATGCGAATTTATAAGGAGATGAGTTTTAAAGAAATAGCTTTAAAAACTGATGTCAGTATTAATACTGCATTGGGACGCATGCGTTACGCGCTAATTAACTTGCGTAAATTAATTGACAAACACAATATAATTTTAACAAATTAATACAAACTAAATGCCCATGAATTACGTTGTACATGAAGAAATTCACTAAAACATAATTCATGGCCCACATTTACTTTAAGAAAAAAAACCAACAAGGGGAGGAGAGTTGCCCCAAAAAGGAGACGATTCAGTTCCTTTTAAATTATTCTAAAGCTTTGAGTGTTATTAATTACAATGGTGAGAAGTTCGAAGCGCTTCTCAATTAATTCCTTAGCCCGTTGAAAAACGGGCTTTTTCTTTTGGGTACTTTTAAAAACCCAACTTCGTGCAGTAGCTTTTTCTTTTTCCCAGCTCCTTCATTGTCAAAATATTTATTTAGCGATATTAAACTCCGTTTTTAAAGCCTCGTTTCTGAAAAAAATCAATTTACTATCAATCCAGAATGGATTATTAGAAGCGCCTTTTATAAATTCGGCTTAAAAAACGTAGAATCCATCATTCTGAATTTATTTCTGAAAGATATTTTGCTGG
>JBBPYO010000347.1:0-2480 GCA_038199845.1 Flavobacteriales bacterium | reverse complement strand
TAGGTGTAAACAAATGCTGATCGTGGATCATGGCAACAATCACAAAGAAAATTACCAAAAGTCCCGTAAATGGAAGTGCTTCTTCAAAGGCTGCGCCCAAATTATGCTCTTTGATAATTCCCATAAAAGCGGTCTGTATCACGATTAGAAAAAGACCGATAATACCTACCGGCGCTAAGTGCAGTGCAAGACTTGCAATAAGTAAAATTGCTGAAATACCTTGTACATAAAGTCCATATCGCTCCTTAGTAGTACGTTTTTCATCTTCTTTTTTAGTATAGCCTTCAATAATGCGACGCGCTACTTCTGGAAGTTTTTCTCCAAAACCGAATAGTTTGAATTTTTCTAGCACAAAGGTAGTTAGCAGTCCGGCTATTAGAACAGGAATCGTAATATGCCACATACGTGTAAAAAACTCAATAAAATCCCAGCCCATTTTCTCACCTATGAGTAGATTTTGCGGCTCCCCTACCAGGGTACAAACACCGCCCAGTGCGGTACCTACTACACCGTGCATAATAAGGCTGCGCAAAAAGCTCCTAAATTTTTCAAGAGTTTCCCCGCTCAACTCGTCGCGATCTGGAATGGCATCACGGTCATAATCTGCATTTGCATCAGAATGTATTTTGTGATAAACACCATAAAACCCTGCCGTCACACTTATAAGTACAGCGGTAACCGTTAAGGCATCCAGAAAAGCGGAAAGAAGGGCGGCAAGAAATACAAAAAGCATGGAGAGTACGACCTTCGATTTTATTTTGGTGAATACTTTGCTGAAAATAAACATGAGCATAGGCTTCATAAAGTAGATGCCAGCAACCATAAAGACCAAAAGCAACACAACTTCAAGGTTTTGATCTACTTCGTGATACGCCGCTTCTGGGGAAGTAAGCCCCAAAATCAACGCTTCTAGCGCTAAGATCCCGCCAGACTGGAGCGGGTAACATTTTAAAGCCATCGCAAGGGTAAAAATAAATTCTCCTATAAAGCACCAGGCAGTAATAACTGGTCCCAAAGTATATAGAGCAATCACATTAAAGATCAAAAATGAGATCATGGCAAGCTTAAACCAGCGCGGGCTATCACCCAGAAAATATTTAAACATAGTTGGTCATTTTAAATTATGAATTTTTATACAAGTTGTTGCAAAGCAATTTCAAAAGCGGTACGACTGATATTTTTTGTGTTGCTGTTATTATCGTAAGTCTTTTTGATCGCGTTTTTTATGGTCAATGAAATATCGTTAAAAATGGCTTCATCGGTCATTTGTACGCGGCGTTCCATAAAATATGCAAAAACACGGGCCATCCCGCAGTTTGATATAAAATCTGGAATCAGCGCTGTTCTTTCATCGGTTTGCTCCATAATAGGACCGAAAAAAATCTCTTTATCAGCAAAAGGAACATTGGCGCCACAGGAAATCACTTCAAGACCTGTATTAATAAGGCGGTCTATTTGATTTTGGGTTATTAATCGAGAGGCTGCGCAGGGTGCAAAAATCTCCGCTTTTAGGCTCCAGATCCGCTCATTCATCTCTTCAAAGGGAATCATATTCTCGGCTGCGAGGGTATTTCCTTTTTTATCGAGAAAAAGTTTTTTTATCTCCTCAAACGTAAAACCTTTTTCGTTTATAAGTCCGCCGGCCATATCAATAATACCAACGATTTTGACGCCATTTTGAGCTAAATAATACGCTGCTGCCGATCCCACATTACCAAACCCTTGTATAATTGCACGTTTTCCCGCAATTTCTCCACCATAAATTTCATAAAAATGACGCGCAGCCTCAGCAACGCCATAACCCGTAACCATATCTGCCACGGTGAATTTTTTGGTCACATCTGGTGAATATTTAGGATTTTCGAGGACTTTTATCACACCTTGGCGCAACTGGCCGATACGGTTGATCTTATCGGCTTCGGTAGGTCTAAAGTGCCCGTTGAACACACCTTCCTGCGGATGCCAGACCCCACTTTCTTCGGTTATGGGAATCACTTCATGAATTTCATCCACATTAAGATCGCCACCGGTACCGTAATAACTTTTGAGTAGTGGTGAAACCACTTTATACCAGCGTTGCAGCACCCCTTTTTTACGTGGGTCTGCGGGATCAAAGTCAATACCGCTCTTTGCACCGCCTATTGCCGGACCAGAAACGGTAAATTTAACTTCCATTGTTTTGGCCAGCGAAAGCACTTCATTTTTATCTAAGCCTTTACGCATGCGTGTACCACCACCGGCAGCACCGCCACGCAGTGAGTTAATCACCGTCCAGCCCTGAGCTTCGGTTTCAGGATCTTTCCAATGAAATACAATTTCAGGTTCTTTATCTTCGTATCGTTGTAGTAATTCTCTCATTAATCGTTTTAAGTGGTCTGACAAATATAAACATTCAGTAGTCTTCCCCTAAACTTTCATGTTATTTTAAGGAGTGAAAATTATTCCCGAACAATGATTTTCACTTGCTCCTGTAACACTTT
>JBBPYO010000346.1:0-7173 GCA_038199845.1 Flavobacteriales bacterium | reverse complement strand
CTTATTAGATGCGTACATAGTTGCAGTGTAGCTCACGGCCGCTAAAAGTCCGAAACCAATTCCGGTTAGGTTTACGATAAAATCACTTTCAAAAACCTTTGCGGCAAGCAACGTGCCCGTGATAGCGATAAGTGCTCCAATAATTTTCGTTTTATTAAGCAAATGTCGGGCAAGAAAGAATTCGAGAATCACACCCATCCAAATAGTTTGCATCAGCAAAATAATACCAACAGAAACCGGCACATATTGGATCGATAAATAATAAAAACTACTTGTAAGGCCAAGGGAAGTGCCAAAAAGAACCAACTTTAATCTGGGATGTTTAGTAGTCATTTGCTCCTCCCGCTGCTGTTTTTTTTCTTTAGATAAAAACAGACTGATGATACTCAGCACCAATGCGCCAAAAAGATACTGCGAGAAAATAAGTCCGGCGGTATCCAGACCGTTATTATTGGCAAATTTCACAAAAGTGGCCAGAATACCGTAACTAGCCGCACCTATGGCAATATAAAAAAACCCTTTAATATTGGGATTCATCAGTAATTTTTGATTGCAAAATTGAGCATATTATGGCAATAAATGCGGCTATAATGACGATAATTCAGGTTTCTTTTGAACTATTTTAATAATAAAATGTCTAAGTTTAATTGCTGTAAATATTTTGATTACGTTTATTCCCCAACACTATTTAAATTTTACACAGTTTTATTAAGAAGCAAGAGCCTGATGCACGCTTCTTTCGTCACACATTCTAAGTAACTTTCTTTCCAATATGGTAATGGAAAAATCTCCATAAATAGGTGTTTTTCAGCCAAAATTCGACGTTTTCACGTAAAATTCTGAGTATGAAATTCAGAGTTCTTGGTATAGTAAATTACTTGAAAATAGTAAAATGAGATTTTAGAATGAATTTTACTGTCTAAAAAGATAATAAAGAAGAATCAACTTTTCCAAAGTCAAAAAATTTTCAAAAAGAGATGAGCGAAAATAGAAAAACCTCCATAAATAGGCGTTTTTAGGCCAGTTTAGGAGGTTTTCGGTGTAAACTAAATTTCAGAATCTAAAGTGATTAAATCTTTTTAAAGTCCGCTGATATAGCTTCCATATAAATCTTTAAAACGCATACCTTGGGACATTCGGTATTTGCTTAATTTTTTAAATTCAACCAAGCCCCACAATACCAACTCTTTTAAGAAATACTGATCCTTTTTCTCTATATCGGGTTGATATTCATCAATCAACTCTTGAAGTGGTACTATGGAATCCAGCAAATCTTTATATTGTTGTTCAGAAAGATCATCGAGCAGCTGAAATTCGGTTTGGTCAAAAAACCAACTTACAATATCCTCATACGGACCCTTTTGATTTTTTTGTTCCAGTTTCTTAATTTCTGGAAAATACTCAATAAATTGCGTTTTTACCGCGTCACCTATGAGGTTCTGCGCCACACTAGCTGCGCCTTCTTGCTCGCCTTCATAAACCAGTTCCACTTTACCGGTAATAGAAGGAATCATTCCGATAAAATCTCCCAATCGTACCGTGGTCTTATCTTCATTGGCAATCATGGCGCGACGTTCGGCCGTACTTAATAAATTTTCGAAAGCGGTAATACTCATACGGGCACTCACACCACTTTTTGTATCTACATACGCACTGTGACGCGCTTCAAAACTGATCTGCTCCAACAAGTCTTTAGCCAATTCTGGTACATAAACAGTATCTTTCTGACGCTTATCCTGTTTGGCTTCTTGTTCGGTAATAGTACGCGCGATCTCGATAGATTCTGGATAATGGGTAAGAATCTGCGAACCTATACGGTCTTTTAACGGGGTAACAATACTCCCACGGTTTGTATAATCTTCAGGGTTCGCAGTGAAGACAAATTGCATGTCCAAAGGCAAACGCAGCTTAAAACCACGAATCTGAATATCACCTTCCTGCAATATATTGAACAGCGCCACTTGTATGCGTGCTTGTAAATCTGGCAGCTCATTGATAACAAAAATAGAGCGGTTTGCCCTTGGGATCATTCCATAATGAATTACACGATCATCTGCATAACTCAGTTTAAGATTTGCCGCTTTGATGGGATCTATATCGCCTATCAAATCTGCTACGGTAACATCTGGAGTGGCTAGTTTCTCATAGAAACGCTCATCGCGGTGCACCCATTCTATGGGTGTATCGTCCCCTTTTTCTTCAATAAGTTCCCGTGCGTGACGAGAAATGGGACGCAATGGATCATCATTGATTTCAGAGCCGCCTACAATGGGCATCCACTCATCAAGAAGCGTGGTCATTAAACGTGCTAAACGCGTTTTTGCCTGCCCACGCAATCCTAATAAATTGATATTATGCTTAGATAACAGGGCGCGTTCTAGTTCGGGAACTACGGTATGCTCATAACCATGAATTCCTTCAAAAGAATTTTTCCCTTGTTTTATATTGGTGATCAAGTTGGCACGCAACTCTTCTTTTATACTTCTAGATTGATAGCCGGATTTTTTTAATGCTCCGAGTGTTGTTATTTCTGGTTTACTCATAATTTATTTCTTAGCGCTTTATTTTTTATTCAAATACTGTTTATGAAGTCGAATTCTCTGAAGCTTCGCCAAACGAACGGCGATTTTACATTTCAACCACAATTGGAACTAAAAAGTTTCCAAACAGTATCTCTTATTATATTCCTATCGTATTCTTTTTTTTCTGTTGGTTTCATAATCTTCAAAGATCATTTCACCTAATCCCTGTAATCCCGTATAAAAAGCCTTACCCTGATTTGCTTTAGTAAATTCGCGTACAAATTGCATTAAATAGGGATCTTCAGCAATCATAAAAGTGGTTATGGGAATTTTCAACTTTCGGGCCTGCCTGGCTTGATCGTAACATTTATTAATAATGTAAGCGTCTAGGCCGACACTATTTTTATAGTAATAACCATCAGCTTCTCTTACGCAGCTGGGCTTACCATCGGTGATCATAAAGATCTGTTTGTTCGTATTCCTTTTTCTGCGCAGCATATCCATTCCCAGTTGAAGACCTGCAACCGTATTGGTGTGATAAGGACCAACTTGTAAATAAGGAAGATCTTTGATTTTTATGGGCCAGGCGTCGTTCCCAAATACAAGAATATCCAGTGTATCTTTAGGATAGCGGGTGGTAATGAGTTCAGCGAGTGCCATGGCAACTTTTTTTGCTGGAGTTATGCGATCTTCTCCATACAAAATCATACTGTGACTAATATCAATCATGAGCACCGTACTCATTTGTGATTTATGTTGGGTCTGCTCAACCACAAGATCCTCTTCGGTAAGGTTGAGATCGCTCATACCGTGATTAATCTGGGCGTTTTTAATGCTTTCGGTCATTGAAACGCGCTCCAGAGGATCACCAAAACGGTATTCCCTAAACTCACCGGTATGCTCATCACCTTGACCTACTTTATTGGTCCTATGATTACCACTTCCACTTTTGCGCAATTTTCCAAAGATCTGATCCAGGGCACGCTGTCTGATTGCTCGTTCCGTTTTTGCGGTAATTGCCATTCCGCCTTTACCATCAGGCTTTATTTCTTCTCGAATATACCCCTTGGCTTTAAGATCTTCTATAAAATCATCAATGGTATAATCCTCTGTAGTAAGTTTATATTCTTTATCCAACTCTTTTAGCCAATCGATAGCCTCATCAAAATCGCCGGAAGTATGGGTTATTAATTCTTTAAAAATTTCCAATAAATTTTCAAAAGGTGTTTGTTCTTTAGCTTCGTAGTTCTTGAAGACAAAACCTTTTCTATGTAAATCTGTGCTCATAACAAGGTTATATTTTTCCCTTTACTCATTTTTAAAATTAATTAATCTATAAAGAGGAATCGCTTAAAATTATTACAAATACCCTAGAAAACCTTGGTATGAGGTATAAGATTTAGTTAATTCAATGTGCAAACGATATAAGATTATAACATAAAAAATCCCCCGATTATGGAGGATTTTTATAAAAATATGTTATTTAAAATTATGCTTTAGGCATCAACACTGTGTCAATTCCATGTATAATTCCATTAGAACCTTTTACATCCGCTTGTTCAACAGTAGCCTTGCCACCATTTGCATCTGTAACGATAACCTTGTCTCCATCTAAAGATGCAGTTAATTTCCCACCTTCTACAGTACTGATCTCGTATGCACCATTGTTTTCATTAATGGCTTTAACGATATCTGCTGCTGCATAAGAACCTGGCACAACGTGGTATGTTAGAAGACCTGTTAGTTTTTCTTTATTTTCTGGCTTTAAAAGATCAGCTACAGCACCTTCAGGTAGTTTTGCAAACGCGTCATTTGTGGGTGCAAATACTGTAAATGGTCCGTCACTTTGTAATGTTTCTCCCAGTCCAGCTGCCTGTATTGCCTGCACTAAAGTTGAAAATTGATCGCTAGACATTGCAATATCCGCTACAGTTTCACCACTTTCGTTCATGGTATCTGCTTCATCTACGGTAGTTTGTTCTTGCATGGCGTCGCCGTCCATCGTTTGATCATTAGCTTCTTTGTTAGTTTCTTTACATGCGGTAAATAGCATTGTTAAAGCTGCAAATCCAATTATTAATTTTTTCATAGTAATGATTTATTATTTCAAATTTCTTTTGTCAAATGTAATCGACTGTTCGTTAAACAAAAGATAAGTACTACTTAAGTTTACGTTAATTCTGCTGGTCTTAACTAAATCAGACATTTTAAGCCGATTTTTTAGTAATTTGTACCCTTAAAACTGATCCCTCTTAACATCCTTTATGAAAAACATTACAACTCTCTTACTTATTCTTTGCTTTTCAGCAAGTTTTGGTCAAAAGCTAGATATGAATCTGATCAAAACAATGGAGCCACGCAACATAGGTCCGGCTGGAATGAGCGGCAGGATTACCGCCATTGATGTGGTTACTGAAAATCCTAATATTATTTATGCTGGTTCCGCTTCTGGTGGTCTATGGAAATCTACTTCCGCAGGGACAGACTGGGAACCAATTTTCAAACAGGAAGCAACCGCTTCTATAGGTGCGATCGCAATTCAGCAATCCAATCCATCTGTGGTATGGGTAGGAACGGGTGAAGGCAACCCGCGGAACAGTGTTAATGGCGGTTTTGGTATCTATAAATCTTTGGATGCCGGTAAAACCTGGAAATCAATGGGACTTGAACAGACCCGGCACATCTACCGTGTGATCATAGATCCTACAGATCCGAATACCGTTTATGCCGCTGCCATTGGTTCACCGTGGGGAGCACATCCGGAACGCGGGGTTTTTAGAACCAAAGACGGTGGAAAAACCTGGGAGAAAATACTTTTTACCAATGAAAAAAGCGGAGCCGCCGAACTTGTTATGGATCCCACAAATCCTAATAAACTTATTGTCGCAATGTGGGAGCACCAGCGCGAACCCTGGTTTTTTAAATCTGGCGGATCTGGTTCAGGTTTATTTATCACCTATGATGGTGGCGATAATTGGAAACAAGTAGAGGCCAAAGATGGTCTGCCAGAAGGCGATCTGGGACGTATAGGAATTGCAATCGCGCCTACCGATCCCAATACTGTATATGCGCTTATTGAGGCCAAAAAAAACGGACTTTATAAATCTGAAGACGGCGGGAATTCTTGGAAAGTAGTAAATCAAGATCTTAGCGAGATCGGAGATCGTCCTTTTTATTACGGCGAAATTCACGCTTCACCAAAAAATAAAAATCTGCTCTACACGGTATTTACCTATATCAATGTTTCCGAAGATGGCGGACGTACTTTTAAGGAGCTCATGCCCGCTTATGGAGCAGATAATGGCGTGCATCCCGATCATCATGCCTGGTACATGCATCCTACCGATCCAGATTTTATGATAGACGGCAATGATGGCGGACTCAATATTACGCATGACGGCGGCAAAAACTGGCGCTTCGCGGAAAATATTCCGGTCGGTCAATTTTATCATGTTGCGGTAGATAATGAGTATCCCTATAATGTGTACGGTGGTATGCAGGATAACGGCAGTTGGCGCGGACCTGCCTATGTGTGGAAAGCGCAAGGCATTAGAAATTCATACTGGCAGGAGATTTCCTTTGGTGATGGTTTTGATGTTGTGCCAGATCCTGATGACAGCCAGTACGGCTGGACAATGAGCCAGGAAGGTTATGTGAGCCGCTACGACTGGAAAACCGGGAATAATTATCTCGTGCGTCCCACGCATCCGGACCCAACGGTTAAACTGCGCTTTAACTGGAACTCCGCGATAAATATTGATCCTTTTGATAATAGTACACTTTACTTTGGCAGTCAGTTTGTACATAAATCTACGGACAAAGGTCTTACCTGGAAAGTCATTTCGCCAGATCTCACCACAAACAATCCCGAAAAACAAAAACAAAGCGAGAGCGGCGGCCTCACTATGGACGCGACCGGAGCGGAAAACCATACTACTATTCTAGTCATTGAGCCTTCGCCGGTGGAAGAAAATATGCTCTGGACCGGCTCTGATGATGGAAAAGTCTATTACACCCGTGATGGCGGCGAGAACTGGAACGATGTTTCCGGTAATATCAAAGGGCTACCTGCAGGAAGTTGGATCGCGCAGATCAAGGCATCAAAAAATAACAAGGGAGAAGCTTTACTGGTCGCTAATAATTATCGGCGTTTTGATTACAAACCTTATGTATTCCGCACTACCGATTATGGTAAAAGCTGGGAGAAAATCGTAGATGATGAAGACGTTCTAAGCTATAGCCTTTCCATATTAGAGGATAAAGAAGAACCCAATTTACTATTTCTTGGCACCGATGACGGACTATATATTTCTATAGATGCCGGGGAAAACTGGAACAAATGGACCAATGGTTTTCCAACCGTTCCGGTGAAAGATATGATCATTCACCCACGGGAAGACGATCTGGTACTTGCAACTTTTGGGCGTTCACTTTGGGTTCTCGATGATATTAAACCTCTGCGTGCAATGGCTTCAGATAAAGCATTGCTTCAAAAAATGAAGAACGAGGAAGTTGCGAGTTTGCAGGTTTTTCCGCTTCCGGTAGCTTATAAACCAGCTGTTCAACAGGCTACGGGCAGCCGTTTTGGTGCAGATGCCATTTTTAATGGGAAAAACAAGGATTTTGGGGCCAAAATCACCTATTTTTTAAG
>JBBPYO010000345.1:0-4253 GCA_038199845.1 Flavobacteriales bacterium | reverse complement strand
GGGAAATGTAGCGTAATCTAATGTGGTTTCCACAAAAATAAAGATACTGTCGCGTGGTAAAATCTCTACATTGCTAAAAGTCTTGCCCGCCATACCGTCAACATTGAGCCGGTATTGTGATTTCTCGCCGCGGTCTAGTGCAAGATTTGGGATGTTTATAAGTGAATTTCCCCTGTTGTAAACTTTAAGCGAATACGTACTACTACCTACGTTGCTGAAAACAGTATCGAGATAAACGGTGTCTCTGGAAAATTCCAGGTTGCCGGTACTTGGCGTTGTTTCAAAATCATCTCTGCACGAACTTAAAAGCAAGATACAGAGTAACAAAGTGAACAGTGTAAAAAGGGATGCGCGCGTTGATTTCAAAGGAAATTTTTGAGATTTAATTGGCAGTTTTTGATCTATTTTAGGCTGATTTTGAGGATATTTCAACGTTTTCTGCTATTTTTTGACCACTTTTATTTCAAATAAAGTATTCCAGTGCTTACCGGTAATAAATAAGGTCTTGCTTTCAGAATTATACGCGATTCCGTTGAGGACTTCGTCTTTTTGATTGAGCCCTTTTTGAACTTCATCTTTAAGAGGGCGCAGATCAATAACCGCTTCTATGGCGCCGGTCTCAGGATCTATAATGCTGATGCCGTCATTTTGATAGGTATTGCCATAAATTTTTCCATCCACCCATTCCAGTTCGTTATATTTAGAGCGCAGCGCTCTATTATCTACGACTTCAATATGACCGGTTTCGGTAAGATTTTTAGGATCCAGTAGCCAGATTTTTGTACTCCCATCCGATTTATAAATCGTTTTTCCGTCATTGCAAAGTCCCCAGCCTTCTTTGCTTTCGCCGTAGGCAAATGATCCTTCCTGCTCAAAACTCTCGAGGTTATAAATAAAACCCTTTCCTTCCCGCCAGGTTAATTGGATGAGTCGGTCGTTGATTATAGTAAGTCCTTCGGCGAAATATTTTGCATCCAGTTTAATTTCCTTTTCGATCTTACCGGTCTTATAATCTACTTTGAGCAACGCGCTTTGGCCATATTGCCCGATACTTTCATAAAGAATACCATTGTGAAATTCCAATCCCTGCGTGTAAGAATTAGAGTCGTGTGGATAGGTTTTTATCACTTCGTAACCGTAAAGTTTTGGAGCTTTATCGGAAAGAACGGTGATGAATTTAGTTATGGTATCGGTTTTGCCTTCGGCGAAAAGTGTTGCGGTGAGTATTTTACGGCCCAATTGTTTGGGTTTTACTTCCAGATTTACGGTGGAAATATCCGTTTTGCGTCCCACAACATTTCCTTCAAGACGATAAACCACCGAATCCAAAACCGCATTTTTCTCTGGCTGAAGCGAAATCTGAAGCTTTTCCCCGGTTTTTAGAGCATCATTTTCGGCATTAAGTATCAATTTGAATCTTTTGCTTAAGTCTTTTCCATTTCCGCAAGAAAAAAGCAGTAGGCTTAATGTTAACAGTGACAGTATTTTAGTGCAGCGCATGAGGTCTTGTAATTTTTTTGACAAGATAAATCTTTAAATTCGGTTTAAAAAACGAGTGCAGTACATCATCTTTTTCTATATTTGCAACGGCAAGTCCTACACAACCAGCTCCTGTCAAATCCCCCAGGGCGGGAACGCAGCAAGGGTAGATGGTCGTAGCGGTGTGATGTAGGGAGCTTGCCATTTTTTGTGCGCCAAAGTCAAGTGATTTTCATCATTTAGCACAGAACTCTTAACCCAAAACTCCTAACTTTCTTATTATGTTGCCAGTTGTACTTATCACAGGAGCATCTTCGGGGATAGGAAAGGCCATTGCAGAGCATTTGGCACAAAACGATTACCGTGTTTATGGTACCAGCCGAAATCCCAAAAACGATGAACACAATGGGGTCCATTTTCTGCAACTGGACGTCACAAAACCAGAAACTGTCTCAAAAGCCGTAAAAACGCTCCTACAGCGTGAAAAACGGATTGATTTTCTCATAAATAACGCAGGTAAAGGTATTAGCGGTCCACTGGAAGAAATTCCCGAAAGTGAACTCAAATCAATTTTTGAGACCAATTATTTTGGACCGATCAACGTAATAAAAACAGTACTTCCCAGCATGCGTAAGCAGGGGTGCGGGATGATCATTAATGTAACCTCCATTGCCGGATTTATGGGTTTGCCCTTCCGAAGCGCCTATTCTGCAACAAAAGGAGCGCTGGGTCTTACTACAGAAGCGCTGCGCATGGAGTTAAAAGAGTTTAATATTAAAGTCACCAATGTTGCACCGGGCGATTTTGCGACTAATATCGCAGCAGGGCGTTACCACGTTCCTTTGGGAAAAGAATCTGCTTACGCAAAAAATTATGGAAAATCCCTATCCACGATGGACGAGCACGTAGATGACGGGCAATCGCCCAACGTTATGGCGGAAGCAGTTCACGCAATTATGAAAACTGAAAATCCCAAAGTACATTATAAAGTGGGTGCATTTATGCAGAAATTTTCAGTATTTCTTAAGGGTGTTTTACCCAGTAAAATGTACGAGCGACTATTACTCGATCATTATAAGTTATAACTTCCTCTTTTTAACAGTTTTTGAGCTTAAATCACCTTTCTTATTATAGAATTGGCTTGTAGTTTTCAGCTATTTAAGGAACAAATTCTTATTTTTACATATAATAATTTATCAACCAATAAATAAAGACGTAAAGCATGAAATTTTTCATAGATACAGCAAATCTCGATCAGATTAGAGAAGCACAGGAACTTGGCGTACTTGATGGAGTGACTACAAATCCTTCATTGATGTTTAAAGAAGGTATTTCTGGTCATGATAATATACTAAAACACTATGTTGACATTTGCGAAATTGTAGATGGCGATGTTAGTGCTGAAGTTACTGCAACAGATTTTGACGGGATGGTGAAGCAAGGAGAGGAACTTGCCGCCCTTCACGAGCAGATCGTGGTAAAAATACCAATGATCAGAGATGGTGTAAAAGCTTTAAAATATTTTAGCGATAAAGGAATCCGTACAAATTGTACGCTTATATTTTCTGCGGGACAAGCTTTGCTAGCTGCAAAAGCAGGTGCGAATTATGTTTCCCCTTTTATAGGTAGACTTGACGATATTTCTACAGATGGCCTTAACCTGATTGCCGAAATCCGTTTGATTTTTGACAATTATGCGTATGAAACCGAAATTTTAGCAGCTTCCATTCGCCACACTATGCACATTATAGATTGCGCTAAATTAGGCGCAGATGTTATGACTGGTGGTCTTGATACAATTACTGGATTGTTAAAACACCCACTTACAGACATCGGTCTTGAGAAGTTTTTAGCGGATTACAAAAAAGGTCAAAACGCTTAATTTTTTGAACCTTATGATTACGAAAAAAGAGCCTGAAATGGCTCTTTTTTTGTTTCTAGCATATACGTAAAATAATAATATTCTATTCCGTCTTATTCAGATAACCCAGCAATTCGCTTTCAAAACGGGAGCTGAACATATTGGCATGTGAATTTAGGATAATTCCATTTTTATCCAGTACAACTGTTTTTAAAATATTATTAATGGAAGAATTCCGAATCAATTCTTCCGTTTTATTTTTAAATTGGTAAGAATATTGCTTTTCATATCCCTGGTTTTCTAAAGTCTCAAGCCAGATATTTCGATCAATATCTATGTTAAGGTCAAGTATTGCATATTGCGGATAGCGCTGTCTAAGTTCTTCAGCTCTAATGTGAGCCCTTAAAAGATGAGCTCTATTTTCCGAAGACCAGAAATATAAAATCGTAGGTTTCTGGGAGATAAGCGAGCGCAACTTATGTTCTTTCAATTGTGTATCTATCATTATTTCCTGCGGTACAAGTTTGCCAGATTCAAGTTTCTGATTACTCTTATACAAATCTTCAATATTTTTTTTATCTGATATTGAAGGTATAAATTTCATATACAGGTCATATATCTGTTCATTACCATTCTTATCATTGCTGTTAGATAAGTAATTGCGCATATTACGTGTCAATAAAAAACTCTTGATCGCTTTGTTGGAAATTATGGAATCAATAAGTTTCAACTCAATTGAATTGTGTACCAATGATTGTGGATCATACGGAAACTCTTTCCCATATTTTTTAAATGCAGCCTGATTAAAATAATTAAAGAGGAAACGCTGGTAGGAATATAAGGGTAAAAACATCTCTTCGTTAAAGGAAACATTTTTTCTATACGCATAGAAATCTTCGGGAATTTCTTGAAG
>JBBPYO010000344.1:0-2847 GCA_038199845.1 Flavobacteriales bacterium | reverse complement strand
TGAGAAAGATTTCTTTAGCGAACGAAGAAAAATATGGAGAAGAAGAAAAGATGAGAAGATGTTTTATGAAGTGTAGTTTTATTGTTAATAGGAGTTAATCAAATTCAAAAAAATAGAAAATGGAATTGCAATGCCCGATGCCCAAGCTTGATTTTGATATTATCACCTTAGGGCATGGCAGTGGCGGTACACTCACCAATCAATTATTGAGCAGCGGAGTTTTTAATGTGTTAAGTAACCCCTACTTAGATGAGAAACATGATGGCGCCATTTTCACAATGAACGGGAAGATGGCCTTCAGCTCTGATAGTTTTGTAATCTCACCCATATTTTTTCCTGGAGGCAACATTGGAGAACTTGCAGTGAATGGAACAGTGAACGATCTCGCTATGTGCGGTGCCATCCCTCAATTTCTCTCACTTTCATTTATCATTGAAGAAGGATTAACCATGACTGAGTTCTGGAACATCCTGACCAGCGTTAAAAATGCCTGTGATAAAGCAGGCGTGCAGGTAGTAACGGGCGATACGAAAGTGGTAGAAAAAGGTAAGGGCGATAAAATATTTATCAATACTTCAGGAGTAGGACTGCTTCATGAAAATGCAAACATCAGTTTTCGAAATGTAAAGGCAGGAGATAAAATTGTTCTTAGTAATAAGATCGCCACACATGGTATTGCCATAATGAGCATTAGAGAAGGGCTGGATTTTGAAACGGACATTATAAGTGATACAACCAATCTCAACTTCACGGTAAAAAAACTCATGGATGAATATGGAGAAAAAATTCACCTCTTTCGCGATCCTACGAGAGGTGGCGTGGCAACCGTTTTAAATGAAATAGCAAGAGATAGTAATTTAGGAATAGAAATTCATCAAAAGAATATTCCTGTAGATGAACAGGTGTATGGAGCCTGCGAATTGCTGGGTCTTGATCCGCTATATGTTGCTAATGAAGGTGTGTTCATTGCTATTGTTGATACGGGTATTGCGGACGATTTATTAAAAACTTTAAAGCAGGATGAAAACGGCGCTGAGGCTATATGCATTGGCGAAGTAACGGAAGTTCATCCGCGGCAGGTAATTTTAAACAGCAATATTGGCGGAAAGCGTGTGGTAAACATGCTGGTAGGTGAGCAGCTTCCAAGAATATGTTAAGGATTATACTAAGTATTTAATCTGAATAAAAAGTATGAATGCATTCCCACTTTTGCTCACTATCTATGCAGGGTTTGCACATGCCTTCGAAGCCGATCATTTACTGGCAGTCAGCAATATTGTTTCCCGACGCAATAGTATTCGGTTGTCTTTAAAAGATGGCATTTACTGGGGGCTTGGCCATACATCCACTATTTTACTTATTGGCATATTGGTTTTACTTTTTCGCGTAAATATTTCTGCCCAATATTTCCATTATTTGGAAGCTATCGTTGGCATAATGCTTATTGTATTAGGCCTATACCGGCTGAAAAAGTTATTGCCCGTAAAAAAAATCATTATACATACGCATCCACACGAACATGACGAAGGCGGGGAGCATCAACATCTTCATGTGCATATAGGCTCACCATCTAAACACAGTCATCAGCACTCGTTAGCGTATGGCGTTGGATTAGTTCACGGCCTTGCCGGGAGTGGAGCATTGATAGTGATGGTGATGATACAAATTAAAGAACCAATGAATGGCCTTCTTTACCTCCTTATTTTTGGCATTGGCTCCATTGGCGGGATGCTGATTGCTGCCGGTTTATTTAGTATTCCATTTTCAAAAAAAATGATGAAGGCCCGCGCTTTGCAAAGCAGCCTTATTATCATTTCTGCCCTGTTGTGTTTGATATACGGGTCTCTGGTTGTCTATAATAATTTTTTTATTTAAGAACCGTTGCCAGGTCAGTGCAACTATAAATATTATATTTTTATAGCCAAGCAGCATTTCGGTTAAATAACATATCCTATAATAAACGTATCTTCTATTTTATAGAAAATATTTTCTAATCTCTTGCCGTAATAGTATTTGTTTAAAATCTGTCTTGATATGGGAGCCACTTATTCAACATTTTCAGATACCACCTAATATATTTCTAATTTTTTTGGATAAATTGGTATTTATTTAACAATTGTGTGTAAATTACACGTTAAATCATTTTTAATAATTAAAAAATTTACGAAAGCTTATGAGACAAAAACTACTGCTCAGCATGGTTTTAATGTGTTTTTGTTTTTTACAAACAATAGCACAACAACGTACCATCACAGGTACTGTAACTGCTAAAGATGGTTTGCCATTGGTTGATGCATCAGTAATCGTTGCAGGACAGAAAACAGGTGTGAGAACAGGAAAGGATGGAACATTTTCCATCAACGTTCCATCTAGTGCTAAACAACTTCTTATAAGTTATGTAGGCTTGGAAAACCAAAGAGTTGATATTACTTCAAGTTCTGAGGTTTCAGTAACTCTTGAGGGTTCGTCTCAGTCATTAGAAAGTGTCGTAATTGTAGGATATGGATCAGTTAAGAAAAAAGATTTGACTGGTGCGGTTTCGACAATTAAAGCAAAAGATTTTAACCAAGGCGCAATTGCTTCACCAGACCAACTGCTGCAAGGTAAAGTCCCAGGCTTGGAAATTACTAATAACAGCGGCCAGCCCGGTGCGGCTACTACTATAAAAATAAGAGGGAATAATTCTATAAGGGCAAGCAATAATCCCCTGTATGTAATTGATGGAGTTCCTTTGGATGGAAGAACAGCAAAGCCAGGCTTAAATTTTGGAGGTACAGGTTTGGATTTTGGAACTACTCCTGAGTCTAATCCTTTACTTTACATTAATCCTAATGATATTGCACAGGT